>JBBSJI010000013.1:0-51745 GCA_038257425.1 Chitinophagales bacterium | reverse complement strand
TCCCGTAAACTGTTTTCATTAAGTCCCGGTATCCAGTTCACTAAAATTGAAAAATGATAATTTTGTTGAGCTAATTCTTTTGCCCCCCAGGCTGAAAGCTTTAAAACTGCAGGGCCGCTCATACCCCAGTGTGTGATCAGTAATGGGCCATCTTCAGCCAATTTTGATCCCACAATTTTCACGGTTACATTTCCAACACTAACGCCCATCAATGCAGTCACAGGATTGCCCGGCATATTAAAAGTAAAAAGGGATGGCACAGGATCTTCAATACCATGTTCAGTATTTTTTAGCCAGCTGTATTGAATTGTTTTTGGATAACCACCACTGGCAATACAGATATAATCTGCCTGCAAAATTGATTCATCTAAAAAGTGAAGCTTAAATTTTTTATCCTCAGACTGCTCATCAATTTCCAGTTGTTTCACTTCTTTATTCATCATGATCTCTACGCCGTATTTGTTAGCTTCTTTTACCAGGCAATCAATAATGGTTTGAGAATTATCGGTAACCGGAAACATCCTGCCATCTGGTTCAGTTTTTAAAATCACTCCCCGTTCTTTAAACCAGGTAATGGTATCTGTTGTAAAAAAGTGATGAAATGCTTTTTTTAAAAAGGAAGATCCTCTTGGATATTTTTTAATCATATCTGCAATGCTGTAACAGGCATGGCTTACATTACAGCGACCGCCGCCACTTACTTTTACTTTGCTTAATAGTTTGTTTGATTTTTCAAGAATAACCACTTCCAGCAACGGGTTTAACCGGGCTGCATTAACTGCACAAAAAAAACCTGCAGCACCTCCACCAATTACAATCAGGCATTTTTTAATCATTTTTATAGATTGAGGCTAGATACTGGATCGACTCTTCAACATTGAAAAGCTTTTTATTAATTGATATCTTATCCTGGATTAAGTATCCAGTATCTGCGATCCTGAATTAATAATCTGAGTAAAGATCTGCATTTGCTTTTTCTGCTGCTTCAATGGCAGTAAATGAAGATAAAATATCTGCCTTGTCTTTTTGAATACAGATATCATGCTCATAATGAGCTGATGGTTTCCCATCTGCAGTACGGATAGTCCATCCATCTTTATCATGAAAAACATCTTTAGTACCCAGGTTTATCATCGGTTCAACAGCAATTACCAAACCTTCTTTTAATTTGGCGCCTGTACCCCGCTTCCCAAAGTTAGGCACCTGCGGCTCTTCGTGCAAACTACGGCCCAGCCCATGTCCTACAAGGTCTCTTACAACACCGTAGCCATGTTGTTTTTCCGTATGATCCTGTATAGCGTATGCAATATCACCAACACGGTTACCAATTGTAGCTTTTTCTATTCCTTTATACAATGATTGTTTTGTAACCTTCATTAATTGTTTAACATCATCCCTTATCTCTCCCACTCCAAAAGTATAAGCACTGTCTCCATGAAATCCATTTTTGAAAACGCCAACATCAACCGAAACAATATCTCCACTTATTAATTCTTTATTTGTAGGAAACCCATGAACCACTGCATCGTTAACGGATATGCAACAGGTATAAGGAAACCCATGGTAACCTTTAAAAGAAGCTGTAGCCTTATTGTCTTTAATAAATTCCTCTGCAATTTTATCAATATATAAAGTGGTAACACCTGGCTTAATATAAGAAGCCACCAAAGCAAGCGTTTCGCTAACCAGTAAACTGCTTTCTCTCATCAGTTCTATTTCTGCCTTGCTTTTGTAATGGATCATGATCAGTTATGTTTTGTCATTCCGAAGAATGAGGAATCTATCTTTTTAGCAAGATAACAGATTTCTCCCCTTGGTCGAAATGACAACGTGTATTTAAAACAAACCCCGACTTTATCAGTCGGGGCTTAAGTATTTATTTTTTAAGTCCCCGTTGGGGGTTAATCAATTATATTCCTGCAGAAACCTGCTGCCTGCCCTGTATTCTTCCGCTGCTCATCAAGCCATCATACTGGCGCATTAATAATTGGGTTTCTATCTGCTGTAATGTATCTAAAATTACTGCAACCATAATCAGCAATGATGTACCTCCAAAGAAAGTAGCGAACCCTTGCTGCATTCCGAATATCAACTGGATGATACCCGGCAGAATACCTACGAATGCAAGTAGTATAGCGCCTGGTAATGTGATCCTATCCATGATTGTTCCGATATAATCTGCAGTAGGCTGGCCCGGCTTTACACCCGGTATAAAACCATTATTGCGTTTTAACTCATCAGCCATTTGCTTAGGGTTAAATATCAGTGCCGTGTATAAGAACGTAAATGCGATAACCGCAACAGAATAAATGATCATGTATCCCACTTTGGTATGATCAGTAAAATATTGTGTCCAGGTAGCTGTGCCACCTGCTGAAAATAAAGTTGGTAAGAAAAGTATTGCCTGTGCAAAGATGATCGGCATTACACCCGAAGCATTAACTTTTAATGGTAAAAAATTTCTGGCCCCACCAAACTGGCGGTTGCCTACAATCTGCTTGGCATAATTTACCGGAACTTTTCTTGTACCCTGTACTAAAAGTATAACTCCTAAAATAACTGCGATCAATAAAAGTATCTCAATTAAAATAATTAAAACACCTCCTGCGCCTCTTGTCATTCTTGCTGACCACTCCTGTCCGAATGATTCCGGAAGGCGGGCAAGTATACCAACCATGATGATAATTGAAGTACCGTTACCTAATCCTTTATCAGTGATCTTTTCGCCAAGCCACATTACAAACAAAGTACCTACTGTAAGAATAATAACCGTTGATATCCAGAAATAAGGACTGAAAGCCGGAATGATTGCTTCAACATTACCGGGGCTTTTTAAATAGCCGATATATGCTGCTGCCTGAAATGCAGTTACCAAAACAGTAAGGTAACGTGTCCACTGGTTGATCTTTTTTCTGCCGCTTTCACCTTCTTTTTGAATTTTAGCCATTTGAGGAACCAGGATGGTCATCAACTGCATAAAGATAGAAGCAGAAATATAGGGCATGATGCCCAATGCAAAAATGGATGCCTTTGAAAAAGCACCTCCAACAAATGTATCAAGTAAACCCAGCATACCAGATTGTGAACTTGATGCAAGGGCAACTAATTTATTAGGATCAATACCGGGTAATACAATGAAAGAACCAATGCGATAAATAAAGATCAACAATAAAGTGAACGTTATCTTATTGCGTAGCTCCTCTATGCTCCAGATATTCTTAAGTGTTGTTATGAACTTCTTCACAGAATTTAAACGATTTAAGTGATTTGCGCTAAATTAAAAATGATGCATTTAAAAATGCATCGGGCAAATATCGGGAAATTATTTTATTATCTCGATAGAACCTCCGGCTGCTTCAATAGCTGCTTTTGCTTTTTCACTGGCTGCATTCACTTTAAAAGTGAATTTACCTTTCAGTTCGCCGTTACCTAAGATCTTTACACTATCAAACTGGCTTATTAAACCATTGATGTATAAATTCTGCAGGCTGAATTCTGTAATACTGTATTTTTCTGATAACGTATCGATCTGGCCAAGGTTTAATACTTTAAATTCAACACGGTTGTTGTTTTTAAAACCACGCTTTGGAATACGACGTTGAATAGGCATCTGTCCACCTTCGTGGGCCATTTTACTTTTGTAACCGGCACGGCTTTGTCCGCCTTTATTACCTTTGGTAGATGTACCACCTTTACCGCTTGCCTCACCGCGGCCAATTCTTTTTTCTTTGTGTGTTGCGCCTTTTGCAGGCTTGAGTGTGTGTAGTTTCATTATTATTGATTTTGTACTTACGGGGTATCACCCCTCGCTTTAATAGTTATTTTGAATGTTGAATTCTAAATGTTGAATGAAAAATTGTATTGGTTTTAAAATTCAACATTCAAAATTTAAAATAATTTAAAGTTCTTCAACCTTTACCAGGTGGTTAACTTTTGTTACCATACCTAATATCTGCGGAGTAGCTTCTACTTCAACAGAAGCATTCATTTTCTTTAAACCTAAAGCTACCATTGTTCTTTTCTGGCGCTCTGAGCGGTCAATTACACTTTTAACCTGTGTTACTTTTATCTTTTTCATTATATCTGTTATTTGTTAATTGTTATTGGTTATCCGTAAGGCCTCCTATTAACAATTAACGATTAACTAATTTTATCCGTTAAATACTTTCTTTAAAGAAATGCCACGTGTTTTTGCAACAGCAATTGGTTCACGCAATGTAGCCAAAGCTTTAAAAGTTGCTTTTACTACGTTGGTAGGATTAGCAGAACCAAGGTTTTTTGCCAACACGTCGGTAATTCCTGCTGCTTCTAAAACTGCTCTCATACTACCTCCGGCAATTACACCGGTACCATGTGCTGCAGGTTTAATAAACACTTTAGCTGCGCCATCCTTACTTAATTGTTCGTGTGGTATAGTGCCATGCATAATAGGGACTCTTATCAAATTCTTTTTTGCATCTTCAATACCCTTTGTAATAGCTTCCTGTACTTCTTTGGCTTTTCCCAAACCATGACCTACAACACCAGCTTCGTTACCAACAACAACTAATGCAGAAAAACTAAAGGCACGACCACCCTTGGTTGTTTTTACAACACGATTAATGGCAACAACCTTGTCTTTCAGTTCCAGGTCGCCGGCTTTTACTTTATTCAATATTAAATTTGACATCAATTATTATTTTAGATTTTAGATTGTAGATTTTAGATTTTGTTTGAAGATATTAGATTGTATATCTACAATCGGCAATCAAAAAATCTAAAATTGAAGCCCGCCTTCTCTTGCACCTTCAGCAACTGCTTTAACACGGCCATGATAAATATATCCGCCACGGTCAAAAACTACTGTTGATATGCCAAGTTCTTTTGCTTTGGTTGCAATTGCAGCACCTACCATTTTGCTCTTTTCGATCTTTGGTGCTTTTTGTGCAAGGATATCTTTTTGTCTTGATGATGCAGCAGCTAATGTTACGCCATTGTTATCATCAATTAATTGTGCATAGATATCACTGTTGCTTCTAAAAACACTTAACCTTGGTTTTGCTGCAGCACCGCTTATCTTTTTACGGATGCGGTATTTAATTTTTACTCTTGCACTTGATTTACTGTTCATATTCTTTTATTTTTTTCCCTGATTCTGCCAGAGAATTTTGTTTGTATTTTAAAAGCTGTTCACAAGTCCTCCCGCCAACCGGCGGGGAGGATTTAGGTGGGGCTTTATTTACCAGCTGATTTACCTGCTTTTCTTCTCAACACTTCACCTGCAAACTTAACACCCTTACCCTTGTATGGTTCCGGCTTACGTAAGCTCCTGATCTTTGCACAAACCTGTCCAATCAATTGCTTGTCGATACTCTCAAAACTGATCATTGGATTCTGTCCTTTTTCCTGTGAAGTAGTAACTGATAATTCTTTAGGAACCTCGAAAACAATATTGTGAGAATATCCTAAGGCCATATCCAGTAAATTACCCTGGGCTGATGCTTTATAACCCACACCCACCAGTTCTAATTTCTTGGTATATCCTTCAGTAACACCTTTTACCATATTACCAACCAGTGAACGGTATAAACCGTGCATGGCACGATGACGGATCTGATCAGTTGGACGGATCACTTCAGCAGTACCATCTTTGATCTCGATCTTCATATCCCTGTCAAGCGTTTCTTTTAATTCACCTTTTGGCCCTTTTACGGTAACTATGTTCTCAGCATTAACTGTGATGGTTACACCATTGGGAACTTCAATTGGTTTTTTTCCTATTCTGCTCATTGTCGATTTTTTATTTTGTTTATTACTTGATCCGTGTTCAGCCACGACGTGGGCTTAATTGTCAAATCATTTTTTTATTTCTAATCCTCTCTAAATTCAGTTTAGAGGTTTAGTGTTTAGAAGTTTAGTAAATGTTACAAAGAACTTCTCCGCCAACATTCTGTGCCTTTGCTTCTTTATCGGTCATTACACCTTTTGATGTAGAAACGATAGCAACGCCTAAACCATTCTTTACACGCTTAAATTCATCTGGCTTTGCATAAGTACGCAAACCCGGACGGCTAACTCTTTCTAAACTCTGTATTACAGGTAATTTAGTTGTAGTATCGTATTTAAGGGCGATCTTGATCAAACCCTGTTTGTTATCATCTTCAAATTTATATTTTAAGATGTATCCTTTATCGTACAAGATTTCGGTGATACGCTTTTTCAGATTGCTTGCAGGTATTTCTACAATACGATGGTTAGCCATCTGTGCGTTACGAATTCTAGTTAAATAATCTGCGATTGGATCAGTAACCATTGTTATTTTAGTTAATTGATTAAATAATTTTTTTACAATGCGATATCCTTACTCCCCCTTTAGGGGGTCAGGGGGTTTACCAGCTTGCCTTTGTTATGCCTGGTATTTTACCCTGCAATGCCATATCACGAAACATATTCCTGGATAAACCAAAATGTCTCATGTAACCTCTTGGGCGGCCTGTAAGCTGGCAACGGTTTTTTAAACGAACCGGTGATGCATTCTTTGGTAATAGATCCAAAGCTGCATAATCGCCGGCTGCTTTTAAAGCTGCTCTTTTTTCAGCATACTTAGCAACCATTTTTTCACGCTTGATCTGCCTGGCTATAATTGATTTTTTTGCCATAATTTGTGTTATTTGTTATCTGTTAAATGTTACTTGTTATTTTGCTTTTGCTGATAACGATTAACAATTAACTTATTACTTTTTTACGTTTTTAAAAGGCATACCCATTTCTTTAAGCAATTCAAATGCTTCTTCGTTGGTACCGGCTGTGGTAACAAAAGTGATATCCAGTCCGGTAATTTTATTTACCTTATCAATATCAATTTCCGGGAAAATGATCTGCTCAGTTACACCCAGTGTATAGTTTCCTCGGCCATCAAACGATTTGTCGTTGATACCTTTGAAATCACGTACACGTGGTAAAGACACAGAAACCAGCCTGTCTAAAAATTCATACATCTTAACTCCACGAAGCGTAACCCTTGCACCAATCGGCATGTTCTTACGCAGCTTAAAGTTTGAGATGTCTTTCTTAGACATAGTTGCCACTGCTTTTTGACCGGTTATGTTTGATAACTCGTCAATAGCGATGTCGATCAGTTTCTTGTCTGTTACAGCTCCGTTCACACCACGATTCAAACAGATCTTGGTTAAACGTGGAGCCTGCATTACAGTTTTATAACTGAATTTTTTCATTAAAGCAGGTACAACTTCTTTCTTGTACTTATCTGCTAACCTGGGTTTGTTTGTAGTTGTGCTCATTATTTGATTACCTCCCCTGATTTTTTAGCGATTCTTACTAATTTACCGTTTTCCCTGGTGCGTTTTATTTTTGTTGGTGTACCAGACTTAGAATCCCAAAGCATCACATTACTGATAGCGATTGGCGCTTCAACTTTTACAATACCACCTTTGGTGTTTTGTGAAGTTGGCTTGGTATGCTTGGTTACGATGTTTACACCTTCAACCAATACACGGTTTTTTTCTGAAATTATTTCCAACACTTTACGGGGCTTCTTCATGTCCTTATCTTCACCGGTAATAACTACTACCGTGTCGCCTTTTTTAATGTTGAATTTCGGTTTAAATCTTGTACTCATTTTTTTATTTAGCTTTTAGCTGTTGGCATTTAGCCTTTAGCTTGTTTCTTTAAATTTATTGTTCCTTGCTAATAGCTAATGGCTAATAGCTAATGGCTTTACAAAACTTCCGGAGCCAGAGAAATGATCTTCATGTATCCTTTATCTCTCAATTCACGGGCCACCGGTCCAAAAATACGTGTGCCTCTTGGTTCGTCAGATGCATTCAATAATACAACTGCATTGTCGTCAAAACGGATATAAGAACCATCTTTACGACGTAACTTATTCTTTGTTCTAACTATAACTGCTTTACTAACAGTTCCTTTTTTAACACCACCTGCAGGCATGGCATCTTTTACAGTAACAACTATTTTATCGCCGATCCTTGCATAGTCCTGGCCGCTGTTACCCAGTACACGAATACAAAGCACTTCTTTAGCACCACTGTTATCGGCTACATTTAATCTGCTTTCTTGCTGTATCATTTTTGTTTAGCTTTTAGCTATTAGCTGTTAGCCTTTAGCTTGTTTCTTATAATTTGTATACCCTGCTAATAGCTAACAGCTAATAGCTAACGGCTTTCTTACTTCACTTTCTCTACCACTTCAACCAGTCTCCAGCGCTTTGTTTTGCTTAAAGGGCGGCTCTCCATGATCTTTACGGTATCTCCAATGCTGCACTCATTCTTTTCATCATGAGCGTGAAACTTGGTAGATTTTTTTACGAACTTACCATAAAGCGGATGCTTTACTTTACGCTCTACACTTACGGTGATGGTTTTATCCATTCTGTTGCTGGATACCACTCCTAGTTTTGTTTTTCTTAAATTTCTTTCCACTGTTGTTATTGTTTTATGGATTAATTAAAATCCTGCCTGTACTTTTTTTAATGCCGTTTTTAACCTAGCGATATCCCTTCTTAAAGAACGGATGCTTTGCGGATTCTCCAATGGAGAAATTGCATGAGCAAATGAAAGCTTCTTCATTCGCAACTCATCTTCAGTAATCTTTGCTTTCAGATCTGCCTCGTTTAATCCTTTCAGGCTATTTAAAAAATCAACTTTCTTTAACATTGTATTCTATTTGATAATTACTTTAATTATGCTTTGTAATCGTGACGAACTACAAATTTTGTCTGGATTGGTAGTTTTTGTGCAGCTAAAGCAAATGCTTCTTTAGCAACCTGCATTGGTACGCCATCGCACTCAAACAAAATCCTTCCTGGTTGTACAACTGCAGCCCAACCTTCAGGGTTACCTTTACCTTTACCCATCCTTACCTCTGCAGGTTTAGCGGTAATAGGTTTGTCAGGAAAAATACGTATCCAAACATTTCCTTCACGCTTCATATGACGGGTCATTGCCTGACGGGCACTTTCAATCTGACGGGCACTCATCCAAACCTCATCCAGTGCTTTTAATCCAAAGCTTCCAAAAGCCAGGGTTGCACCACGCTTGGTGTCACCCTTCATCATTCCCCTTTGCGCTTTTCTGTGTTTACTTCTTTTTGGTGATAACATTTTTTAAGCTTTTAGCTATTAGCTCTTAGCTTTTAGCTGATTAATTTTATTTGTTTATGCCTGCTAACAGCTATCAGCTATCAGCTAATGGCTTCTAATTATCTTCTTCCACCCTGTCCACCGCCACGGTTTCCGCCGCCGCCGCCTCTTCTGTCACCACCACCGCCACCACGTCTGTCATCTCTTCTGTCAAATCCACCCTGTTGTCTTTCGCCGCCTAATTCTTTTCCACCGCCTGCTATAACATTTGGATTCAGGTCACGCTTTCCTAAAACTTCACCTTTACATATCCAAACCTTAATACCTATTTTACCATAAACAGTTAAAGCAAATACGTTAGCATAATCAATATCCATACGTAAAGTATGTAATGGTGTACGGCCCTGCTTGATCTCTTCGCTACGTGCTATCTCTGCACCACCTAAACGGCCACCAACTTTTACTTTAATACCTTCTGCTCCCATACGTAATGCTGAAGCGATAGACATTTTAATGGCTCTTTTATAGTTGATACGATTTTCCAATTGACGGGCAATAGTATCAGCTACAATGTTTGCATCCAGTTCCGGACGACGTATTTCCAGGATATTGATCTGCACATCATCTTTACCACATAATTTCTTCAACTCCTCTTTGATTCTATCAACCTCTCCACCGCCTTTACCAATGATGATACCTGGCTTGGAAGTATGAATAGTAACGATCAGTTTGTTAAGCGTACGCTCAATAACGATCTTAGAGATACCACCTTTGTTGATACGGGCATTCAGGTAATTCCTGATCTTGTTATCCTCGATCAGTTTTTTTGGATATTCCGTTTTGCTTGCAAACCAGTTGCTGTCCCATCCACGGATGATTCCTAACCTTGCGCCTATCGGATTTGTTTTTTGACCCATTTTCTGTTGTAATTATTTAATTATTTTGTACCAGATTCTTTTTTAGTTCTTGTTTTCTTTGGAGCAACTGCTACCGGCTCCTGTACGTTTACCGTTTCATTAGGAGTAACCTTAACAAGTTTTGCAACTTTAGTTGCAGCACTTTTAATATCAACTACCACAGTTACATGATTACTACGTTTGCGAACCCTGTATCCACGACCTTGTGGTGCCGGACGCATACGCTTGATAACCCTTGCCGCATCAACCATAATGGTTTTAACTACAAGTGTACTTTCATCACCTGATTCGTTCTTCTGTTTCCAGTTATTAATGGCAGATAATACCAGCTTCCGTAAAGGAACAGCCGGGTGCTTAGGGTTATGTTCTAAAACGGCCAATGCCTTTTCAACCTCCATACCACGGATCAGATCAACAAGCAAACGCATTTTGCGTGGTGATGTCGGGTAATTGTTCAATTTTGCTACTGCTTCCATTTTTTATTAAGTTTCTTGTTTCTCGTTTTTTGTTTCTCGTTTTGCCTTCTATTAAGTGCAGCTCAACGAGCAAGCAGAAACGACTAACGTAGTATTATGATATCTTTTTACTTGAGTGTCCTCTGAAATTACGTGTTGGTGCAAATTCTCCTAACTTATGTCCTACCATGAATTCTGTTACATAAACCGGGATGAATTTGTTCCCGTTATGAACTGCAAAAGTTTGTCCTACAAAATCCGGAGTTATAGTACTTCTACGACTCCAGGTTTTGATTACACCTTTTTTGCTTTTTCCTTCAATCATTGCAGCAACTTTAGCATCAAGCTTAGCTTCTACATAAGGACCTTTTTTTAACGAACGAGCCATGTTTTATTTTAGATTTATGATTTACGATTTTAGATTTGGCAAAACCTCTTCCTAAATTTTCAATCTTGTTTATTTGCTTCACTGTTGTGAAGCCATTTTAACTTTTATTCTTTTATTTATTAGGTAATTTCTTACCGTTTCTTCTTGTAATGATCATTTTGTCTGAACCTTTGCCTCTTGTACGGGTGATCTGCCCTTTTGCGTATTTACCTTTACGGCTACGTGGGTGACCACCTGAAGCTCTACCTTCACCACCACCCATCGGGTGATCTACCGGGTTCATCGCTACAGCTCTTGTTCTTGGACGGATACCTTTCCAACGGTTACGGCCCGCTTTACCCATACTCTCCAGGCTATGATCGCTGTTACTTACAACACCAACGGTTGCATAACATTTGATCAACACTTTCCTCAACTCACCACTTGGCATTTTTAATATTGCGTACTTTTCTTCTTTGTTACTTAATTGAGCAGATGTTCCTGCACTGCGTACAAGTATACCACCCTGGCCTGGCTGCATTTCGATGTTGTGAACGTTTGTACCTAAAGGCATGTTCTTAAACATCAACGCATTTCCTAATTCAGGTGCAGCAGCATCACCACTTATAACAGTTTGACCAACCTGTAATCCCTGCGGAGCAATGATGTAACGCTTTTCTCCATCAGCATAATTCAATAAGGCGATAAAAGCTGTACGGTTTGGATCATACTCAATGGTCTTTACAGTAGCAGGAATATCTTTTTTATCTCTTTTGAAATCAATAACACGGTACATGGTTTTATTTCCACCACCCATATAGCGCATTGATCTGCGACCCTGGGAGTTACGTCCGGCTGTATTCTTTTGCTTTTCAAGCAAAGATTTTTCCGGAACGTTCGTAGTAACCTCTTCGTATGCGTTACCAATTCTCCACCTGGTTCCTGCTGTTGTCGGTTTGTATTTTCTTAATGCCATTTTTAATTATTTTTTCAATTTTTGCGGTAATTGAATACCATTCATTATAAATTATTGTTCTCCTCCAGGTTCCCCCTTTAGGGGGCGGAGGGGGTGTTATTAGATTCCGCTGCCGTACAGGTCAATGCTTTCCCCTTTTGCTACGGTTACGATCGCTTTCTTTTTAGAAGGCTTGCGGCCAACTATAAATCCGGCTTTTGTGTATTTTGCTTTTGCTTTTGAAGGCACAACAATGGTATTTACATTATCAACAGTTACACCGTAAAAACTTTCAATCGCCTTTTTTATCTCCAGCTTATTTGCTTTCTTGTCCACTACAAAAGAGTAGCGGTTCATTTTTTCTGTTTGCTTGTTGGCTTTTTCAGATAAAATCGGCTTTATTAATACATCAGACAGTTTCATTCGTCTTTAATTTTTTTGTTTCTTAATTATGCTTCTACACTTTCTTCACTGAATATCTTAGCAGCGCTTTCAGTTAATACCAACACATTTGCATTTAAAATATCGTAGGTATTCAGATCGCTTAATAAAGTACCGGTAACAGTTGGCACATTACGTAAACTTAAATACAGGTTATCATTGTATTCAGGAATAACAACCAGTGTTTTCTTTCCTGCAATGTTCAGCTTGTTTAAAATACCGGTAAAAGTTGAAGTTTTAGGTGTATCCATAGTCACATCTTCCAATACCATGATGGCATTTTCTTTTGCTTTATAAGCCAGGGCACCCATCTTAGCCAGATCTTTAACCTTACGGTTCAATTTGATATCATACTTGTGGGGTTTTGGCCCGAAGATAGTACCACCACCTTTATACAGAGGGTTACGCAGGTTACCTTTACGGGCTCCACCAGTTCCTTTTTGTTTGTGCAATTTCTTAGAAGAACCTTTTACTTCCGCACGGGTCTTCACTTTGTGAGAACCCTGACGCTGAGCTCCCTGGTATTGCTTTACAGCCAGGTAAATAACATGGTCATTAGGCTCAATACCAAATATCTCATCAGGTAATTCAACCGATCTGCCGGTTAGCTTTCCTTCTATATTTAAAACATCTACTTGCATTGTACTTATTTTTATTGGCCAGTGGCCGGTTGCTTATTTTTGAATTAAAACAATTGAACCGTTATGGCCCGGTACTGAACCACTAACTAATATGTAATTCTTTTCTGCGAAAATCTTTACCACTTTCAATCCTTTCATGGTCACCCTATCCTGTCCCATACGGCCGCCCATACGCATACCTTTAAATACACGGCTGGCATCTGATGAGTTACCGATAGAACCCGGGGCTCTTGACCTGTCGTGCTGGCCATGAGACTGGCCACCAACGCCTTTAAAGCCATGACGCTTCACAACACCCTGGAAACCTTTACCCTTGGTAGTACCAACAACTTCAACATCATCGCCTTCGGCAAATATGTCAACAGTAAATGTTTCACCAACATTTTTGTCTATTTCGCTATCGCGGATTTCCTGAACGAATTTTTTAGGAGAGGTTTGCGCTTTGGCAAAGTGATTGATCTCAGCTTTTACGGAGTGCTTTTCTTTTTTATCACCAAATGCTATCTGGAGAGCATTGTAGCCGTCTGTTTCAACGGTCTTCTTTTGTGTAACCACGCATGGGCCGGCCTCAATAATAGTAACAGCAGTTTGCTTGCCACTTGCATCGAAGATACTCGTCATGCCGATCTTTTTTCCAATAATACTTTTCATTGTATCTTGTTTTTATCCAGCGCTCTAGCCTAAGGCAAGAGATGGATGTTCAATATTTTTTTGTTTTAAGAACTTACCTTCTGCTATCCTGAGCGGAGTCGAAGGACCCTCGTTCAGGCAGTTCATCAGGCTTTGATCTCAACGTCCACACCACTTGGTAAGTCTAACTTACTTAAAGCATCTACCGTACGGCTGCTGCTGGTGTAAATGTCTAATAAACGCTTATGCGTACACAGTTGAAACTGCTCACGTGCTTTTTTATTTACGTGAGGAGAACGCAACACGGTAAAGATTTTTTTGTGCGTAGGTAAAGGAATTGGTCCTGTTACCACAGCGCCCGTACTACGTACAGTTTTTACAATCTTTTCAGCTGATTTATCAACCAGGTTATGGTCGTAAGACTGCAATTTTATTCTGATTCTCTGTGACATATAAAAAGAACTTTTTAAAACCGTTTTTTAATTTGGAGTGCAAAGGTAGGGTTTGAAAAGTAAACAGCAAAGGAATGCCAGAAGTTTTTTTATAAATAGTTTTGGGGAGGTTAATAGGGCAATAGTAAATATGGAAAATAGATTTAATCCTTCTTACTTATAGAGCCCCCACTACTTACAGACTGGTTTATAGCTGCAGCTCCGTGATAAGTAATACTAGCACCACTGCTGGCGGTTGCATTCAGGGTTACACTGGCATGTACATTGGCACTGGCGCCACTGCTCGTTTTTACAATGGTATTTTCGCTCAAAAGATCAGCCGATCTTATTTCTGCCCCGCTGGAGGATTCAGCCGTATATTGCCTGGTCTTGCCACTGATACTTACAGACGCCCCGCTGCTGGCATCAGCATCTGTTTCCGGTGCATCAATATCTGCCTGGATGGAGGCTCCGCTGGAAGCCTTAAAAGTTAACCTGCCAGTATTAGCCAGAACATCCTGTACTATAACTTTTGCTGATGCTGA
The DNA here is from genome assembly GCA_038257425.1 of Chitinophagales bacterium. Taxonomy (GTDB): domain Bacteria; phylum Bacteroidota; class Bacteroidia; order Chitinophagales; family Chitinophagaceae; genus Ferruginibacter. Next base: position 37,266 of record JBBSJI010000013.1, on the reverse strand, counting down.
AGCCTTTATATTAGTTAACGAAGGAGTAGTAATATAAACCTTCATGTGTACATCGGAGTAATTGTTCAGGTCTTCTGTACTTATTTTTAAAGTATTTCCCGAAGTTGCTGTTCTTATATACTGCAAAATATTATCGTCTGCCTCAACAACCACCGAGGTAACAGGACCAACCTTTACTTCTACATCAAATCCGCCTCCTACTGAAACTCCATTAAAATTATTTACTTTACGGGTTTCGCTGATAATGTTGCCACTGCCTGTTTTGTGTTGACATGAAGCTAAAATAATCATAGAAAGAAAAAGAATAGCGATATTTTTCATTGCAGTTAATTTCGGCAAATATAAAAAATTGTAACGTTAAACCCTATCAACTGCAACCAATAACATCCAACTATTTATTTACCTTCGCTGCTCTATGACAGAAAAAATACTTATCCTCGATTTTGGATCTCAATACACACAACTTATTGCACGTACGGTAAGAGAAGCAAATGTATATTGCGAGATCATTCCTTTTAATAAAGCAATAGTGTATGAACCAGGTTTAAAGGGTATCATACTCGGTGGCTCTCCTTTTTCAGTTAATGAAGAAAATTCCCCTTTGGTAAATGTAAAAGAAATGGTTTCACAGGTTCCGGTATTAGGCTTATGCTATGGTGCCCAGTTAACGGCAAAAATATACGGTGGCCGGGTTGATAAAAGTGAAAAAAGAGAATATGGAAGGGCCATTCTCAGTATAAAGCAAGAAGATACACTGTTACAAAATGTTTCTGCTGCTTCACAGGTATGGATGAGCCATAGCGATACGATAAAGGAACTTCCAGCAGGATTTGAGTTACTGGGTACTACAGAAAGTATACCCGTAGCGGCTTTTAAATATGCTAATGCCAGCGGGTGCAATTTATACGGGTTACAGTTTCATCCTGAGGTATATCATACCACCGAGGGGAAAACAATCATCAAAAATTTCCTGGTTAATATTTGTAAATGCAGCCAGGATTGGACCCCGGCCCATTTTATTACGGAAACTGTGGAAGCTTTAAAAAAACAAATAGGTAACAAAAAAGTTATCATGGGTTTAAGTGGCGGAGTTGACAGTACTGTAGCCGCTACATTAATACATAAAGCCATTGGAGAAAACCTGTATGGCATTTTTGTAGATAACGGGTTATTACGTAAAAATGAATTTGAAGAAGTATTGGAAACTTATGGCAAACTGGGCTTAAATGTGAAAGGGGTTGATGCTAAATACCATTTTTATAAAAAACTGGCCGGCAAAGCTGACCCGGAAGAAAAGAGAAAAGCGATTGGTGGCGGCTTTATAGAAATTTTTGATGAGGAGGCACATAAAATTGAAGGTGTTGAATTATTAGGCCAGGGAACTATTTACCCCGATGTGATTGAATCACTTTCGGTACATGGACCTTCAGCTACTATTAAATCGCATCATAATGTAGGCGGATTACCTGATACCATGAAACTGGGCCTGGTTGAACCACTTCGTTCATTATTTAAAGATGAGGTAAGGCGAGTGGGCCTAGAGCTGGGCATTCCCAAAGAAATGTTATTTCGCCACCCCTTTCCCGGACCTGGCCTGGGCATTAGAATTTTAGGAGAAGTTACTGCAGAAAGGGTACGGTTATTGCAAGATGCAGATGCTATATATATTAATGGCTTAAAAAAACATGGGTTGTATGCAAACGTTTGGCAGGCTGGAACCATCCTATTACCGGTAAAAAGTGTTGGTGTAATGGGAGATGAGCGGACTTATGAATTTACAATTGCACTAAGGGCGGTAACATCGGTTGATGGAATGACGGCAGACTGGGCGCATTTGCCTTATGAATTTTTAGCCAACATCAGCAACGAAATTATCAATAATGTACCAGGAATAAACCGTGTAGTGTATGACATAAGCAGTAAACCACCTGCTACAATAGAATGGGAATAAAATTGAAAAGATAAAACCAGCTTCGATTATAAAATCAGATTTGAGATATGAATAAGAAATTTATTGTAGGACTTTTTTTAATGTTTGCTTTCTTATCCTCCGGAAACTTGTATGCACAAAATGAAGTTTTAAACAAACCTACTGTTTACAAGATAGGTATTTTCTCTCCCCTCTATCTGGATTCTGTATTTACAAAAAACACTTTCAGGTATAAACAGAATGTTCCCCGCTTTATTATGCCCGCGGTTGACTTTGTACAAGGCGCATTAATTGCCCTTGACAGTTTACAGGCCGGTGAAAATTATTTTGATGCAACGGTTTACGATTCCAAATCCTTTACTGAATCGGTTGCAGATCTTATTCAAAATAAAAAACTGGACAGCCTTCATTTAATAATAGGTAATGTAAAAGATGAAGAATACCATCAATTGGCCAATTTTGCCCAACAACGGAAAATTCCGTTTATTTCGGCCACTTATCCTAATGATGCCGGTATTAATGTCAATCCGTTTTTAGTGATCATGAACTCTACACTTAAATCACATTGCGAAGCCATTTATAGTTATGTGTTACAAAATCATGGTACCGATAGGATTTACCTGCTGCGCCAAAAGGGCGAGCAGGAGGATATGGTAGCCTCTTATTTTAAAAAGATCAATGAGAAAGAAGGCAAACCTTTATTGCCTATTGAAACCATAATTGTAAATAATAATGTAACTGCCGCATATCTTCGATCGAAGCTTGACAGTAACAGCAAAAGCATTATTATAGCCGGAAGCCTGGATGAGACTTTTGCCGGTAAAATTGCAAAGGCCTCTTTTGAACTTCAGAAAACTTACCCGATTACTTTAATAGGAATGCCAACCTGGGATAATTTTTCTTCTCTTTACAATAAAAAAGAATTATCCAATTTTCCTGTTTATTATACTACTGCTTTTTATAATGACAAGCAGGATACCTTCAGCAAGACTTTGATGGCTGCTTATTTAAAAAAATACAAGGGGAAACCAAGTGATATGGCTTTTAAAGGATTTGAGTCAGTATATTTATTTACAAAATTGCTGGCTAAAAATCCTGACAATTTTATGCAAAACATAAATGATAAAAGCTTAAAAGTTTTTTGTGAATATAACTTCAGGCCCGTAAGCCTGAACAATGAAAGCGGTACTCCTGATTATTTTGAAAATAAACATTTGTATATTATTAAAATATTAAACGGCAGTACTTCTAAAGCCTGGTAATTTTAAAAGTGATTCTTACAATTAAAAAAGCAGGCTTTACAGGCCTGCTTTACTTTTGTTGAGTTATTATTTAATAAATTAAATGTTTACGCTGCATTGAATACAGCAATAAAAAGAGTAAAGCAATAGCTATTGCAAAATACATGGCGAATCCAGAAAATGCAAATGCACCAATAAATAATAGCTGCGTGAGGAATGGCAATAACTCGCCTATTGCATAAAATAGAAATCCTTGTTTTTTTAATTTTCGCATTTGTAAAGCTCCATAAAAACATAGTACTATTGCAACAACTGATAATAAAACTATAGGCAGCCTGTTTTCATAAGATTTAGTAACCATTTTAACCATAGTTTCAGGGTCGCCCATCATGGATTTTACCCATCCCGGCATACTGTCGGAATTTAGTTGTTCGGTAAGCTTATCCAGGTTTTCATATGACTTTTTAGCACTGATAAATCCCCATAAAGAAAACAATAATTGTATAGCACATCCAATAAAAGTTAAAATGGTTAATACATTTAAACCCTGGGGCAATTTGGGTTTTGCATTTTCCTCAAAATTTAAAACATCAGTTGTGTCTTGAGTCATGGTTGTTAGTTTTTTACAAAATAAAAAAAATGTGCTGTAATTCAAACAAAAAAATCTAAGCAAAGATAAAAATGAAATTATCTTTTTCTCTTCAGCTTTAGGTAATCCAAAAAATAAACAATTTTAACTGTTACTTCGTTACTGTGGGGATTATCAACAGCTTTACCAAAATTCTTAAAATAGGTCATATTGGTATATGGATCAATATCGACATTGCTGCCTAAAGCATTTTTCCAGGCAATGGTTAGCCTGCTGCCCAGTAAAAAATCCCAGGTAAAGAACATATCAATATTAAAACGGTTGAAATTGAGATTTTCATTTGCAAAAAATGTAGTGTCTCTCCAGTAACCATCAGGATTAAGGTTATAGAAATTGGTATTCTTCAATAAAGACCAGTAATGCCGCATGCGAATGTTCACATTCATCCTGGAAGTGAAATTATATTGTGCACTTACAATGCCTGTATTTGTTTTTACATCTCTTCGTGCAATTACAGGAGATCCATCTGCATTTGTTTTGTATGCCCAGCCCCAGTTACCTCTATCCTGCAAAACGTCCATACTGGTGCTTAACTGCAATTTATCATTAAACCTGTAACGCAAACCTATGTTTCCGTTCCAGTAAGGATCCCGTGGTAATGGTGATTCTGCGCCTGCTACCTTCCAGCTTACGTATAATTTTTTCCTGCTGTCGCTGCTACCACTAAACCCTAAGTAATAATAGGGAGTACGACGAAGAAAATAGCCGGTGTATTTATTGGAGTGAACAAAATAATCTTTGTTCCAGCGGGGACTGCTTGTAAAATTAACAGACAGATCCCAGAAATTTTTAAGTAAGAAAAAAGCACTTGCATTAATTCTAAAACTGGCCCATTCAAAAGGCTTATACAAATAAACATTACTGAAACTGATTCGGTAATTATGATTAAGAAAATGCCGCGTTGGCATATTCATGATATAACTGATGTTGCCATTGTATTCAAATGAATTGTTGTTTTGTATAAATCCAAGGTCATTGGGATCGTACTTATCACTCTCAACACTTACAGTACCCCTGTATTGAATTACACCGCTTACTTTACCAAACCCTGCCACGGTTGTAAAACCATTATAGTTTGCCTGCCTGCCCCAGATGCTGCTGTACCTGCCACTGAATGAAAAATTATGATTGTTTTTTTTATCAAATAAAGAAAGATCGATGCTGCTCACATTTGCATTGCGGCTGTTTCCCTTGCGTAATACATTGGTATTTGTAAAACTTACAGATGACCGGTTCTTTAAAGCCTGGTCAAAAACAATGATGTTATAATTGGTAAGTGGTTCGGTTAAAACACTGAAACTGGAATCGTTTGTAAGGTCTTTTATTTTTGCATACATTGGTGCCGATATGGCATTGAATATTCCAATACCTAAATTGCCTTTTGTACGGCCCGAAAATTTTGTAGCATTATACAGCCTGGTGATGCCGGGATTTTTAATAATTTTATATTGTACGTTATCTCCATAAGTTTGCAGAACGGTTGAAGATAACCCTGGTGCATCGCCAATTCTACGGGAGTAAAACAAACCTGCTTTATTAAACAACTCTGTCCCTTCTGTAAAAAAGGGACGATAATCATCAAATTTTACCTGAAAGGGTGATAAATTAAGAAACACATTATCGCTCTGTACCTGGGCAAAATCCGGAATCAAAGTCATATCAAGTGTAAAGCCTTCACTTACGCCATATTTAACATCCATACCTCCGCTGCGGAGAAATTCGGTTACATCGCCTTTTGCTGTTGGTGAAATTCTGAACCCACCGGAGAGGTAAGGTAAAAAAGATAAGCGTATAGGAGGAGTTATATTATTTAACCCATTCCACACACCCCACTGGTTCAATTCTCCACTTATATTGGGATCGATGGGATTCCACACACTATTCTCATTTTCGGTTCGTTTAAAACGTGAAATATTTATACCCCAATCCTGCATCTCTTTTTTTGAGAACCTGATTGCGCTCAAAGGGATTTTTATCTCGGCCACCCACCCATCTGTTTTTATACTTGTTTTACTTTCCCAAACTGCATCCCAACTGTAATCATAATGTACACCCCCATTGTTTATTCCACTTTGGGAAACTTTAATATCAGCCTGTACATTGGAAGGAGATACTTTAAAAACAAAAGCATTCTGGCGGTCATGATAGGTATCAAATCCTATAGCAAAAATATCAACATCCTGCCGGTCAAGCACATCACGGGCAGTTAATTGCCTGCGTATATTTGATGGCTCATCATACATATAGGCACCAATATATATTGCCGTGTTGTCATAAGCTATTTTAACTTTCGTATTTCGCAGTGAAGGTTTTCCAAAAACAGGACTTAGGGTAATAAAATCACCAGCGGGTATTATATCTTTCCAGGCCTCATCATCCAGGTTGCCATCTATTTTAACTGGCTGACTTATTTTAACTGCCGGGATACTTCTAACCTGTGTATATGCTACAAAGGGAATCAGGTAAAGGATTGCAGATATTATTAGGCGGTTTAGCATTTAGGTATTGCCAAAGATAAAATTTAATCAAATATGGCAATCAAACTTAAAAACTTAATTAAATGAGCATTCAGCTTTTATAATTTTCTTCGCTGCAGTTCTTTTTCTATCAGTCCTAATTCCCTGCCGGTTTGGCCCGATACTGAGCTATTTTCCTGTGCCCGCCGCATCAGGTAAGGAATAACATCTTTAATAGGGCCAAACGGTAAATATTTACTTACAGAAAAACCTGCTTTTGCAAGGTTGAAAGTGATGTTGTCACTCATGCCATATAATTGAGAGAAATGAACATGAGGATGATTATGTGGTAATCCTTTTTTATCTAACAGCTGGGTAGTATAGAAGTTACTATACTCATTATGAGATGCTACAATTAGCGAAATTTTATCATGATGATCAATACAGAATTCTATAGCAGTATTATAATCACTATCGCAAGCCTCTTTATTTGGCTGTATGGGTGATGGATAGCCCATCTCTGCGGCACGCTTTCTTTCTTTTTCCATGTAAGCACCTCTTACCAGTTTGGCGCCTAAAATAAAATTCCTTTCAGCAGCAGCAGTAAAAGAATCTTTCAAAAATGCTAACCTGTCGTGCCTGTATAACTGAATAGTATTGTAAACAACTGCCTTTTGCTTATTAAAAACATCCATCATCAGGATAGTAAGTGCATCAACCGGCTCCTGTATCCATGTTTCTTCCGCATCAACCAAAATGCCTATATTTTTATTATCTGCTTCCTCACATAATTGCTGTGTACGCAATCTTACTTTATGCCATTCTTCCTTTTCATCTGCTGTTAATGATTCTAGCGCAGCCAGGTAACGTTTCATTAATGTTCCATCACTTTTACTCATCAGGGTATCCAGTTTTTCCAGTAAAGAAAACCTGGCAAAACCTGTAACCTTTATGCTCATGAAAGGAATATTCTTTTGGGTGGCAGCATAAGCTATCACTTTTTTAAACTCATCACGTGCATGTTCAAAATTCTCTTCGCCTTCTTTTCCTTCTACGCCATAATCCAGTATTACCTGCACATTATATTCATCCAGCTTGTCGGCAACTTTTGCAGTTTCTTCTAAAGTCTCTCCTCCTACAAACTGTTTAAAAATGGTTTGCCGAATTAAAGTTTTTGTAAGTGGTATATGCCAGCTAATGGCAATTGGTGTAATTTTTAAAGCAGCGTTAACCAGCCAGGGCTTTCCCATTATAGCGAAAAGAAAATTTGCTTTTTTTAAAGCAGCATCTGATTTTGCGGCAAAAGCACATTCCGTATTATCGAAGGATATTTTAGTTTGATCAGTCATAATTGGCAATTCGTTTATCGAAATTCATAAAACAATAACGAACTGCCAAATAATTAAACATGATATATATCGTCTTTTAAAAAATTACTGATTTAAAATACAGTACATGTCAATAATAAAACAGCTGAGAAGAACCAACCGTGGTAAAGCACTTATCTTTGCAAAAAAAATTAATAAAATGGAGAAGAAAGCAAAAGAATCGCTGGTAGTGATGACAGAGCTGGTTTTACCAAACGATACGAATACTTTTGGAAACCTGATGGGTGGCCGTTTAATGTATTGGATGGATATTGCTGCAGCACTGGCTGCCATGAAACATTGTGGTGCCCCGGTAGTAACAGCATCAGTAGATAATATATCTTTTGAAAATCCAATTAAACTGGGCAATGTTGTTCATATTGAAGCTACATTAACACGTACTTTTAATACCAGTATGGAAGTGCACTTAAATGTTTGGGGAGAAGACGCTATACAGCAATACAAATATAAAAGTAATGAAGCTTATTACACTTTTGTATCGCTTGATCCGAACGGCAAACCAAGGAGAGTAAACCAGTTAACACCTGAAACTGAAGAAGAAAAAAAATTGTTTGAAGGCGCCCTCAGAAGAAGACAATTAAGATTGATATTGGGTGGCAAAATGAAACCGGAAGAAGCAGTAGAATTAAAGGCCTTGTTTATTAAGGATTAATTATCGGAATGTGCCGGCTTAAATTTTTTACTCTGCTCAATAGCTTCCATCACCTGTTCTAATATCTGCTCGGTTGAATCTTCATAATTAATCGGGAGCGGATCTTTAAATGTAACAGATAGCCGTGTACCCTTATTTAAAAGCTTTAATCCTTTTTTATCAAATGCTTTACTAAAGCCATCAATAACAATGGGCACTACAACCGGTTTGTAATGTTTAATAATAAATGCAGTTCCTTTGCGGCCCGGCACATAGGGAGTAGTAGTTCCCTGCGGAAAAGTTATTACCCAGTTTTTATCCAGGGCACGTGAAATTTTACGGGTATCACTGGGATCCAATCCCTTTCTTACTTCTTTTGCATCATCAACCCAAACCCTTTTTACCATGATGGATCCGGCAAGGGCAAATACCTTACTAAGCATGTTCTTTTTCATGGTCTCTTCAGCCGATACGAACTGTATGCGGGTATAAGGCCACAGCAGGTAATAAGGAATGCCCAGTTTATTTTTTTTACGCCAGCTAACAGCACAAAAAATATGTAAAAAAGCAATTACTTCAGCAAAATAAGTTTGATGATTGCTTACAAAAAGCACATTGGTTTTTGGAAGCTTTTTCAGTTTTTCCATCCCATTCACTTTCATCTTATTTATGATGGCCAGGCCCGGGAATGATATAGCTCCGATTACCGTATAAACCATTTTCTTAATAAACGCCGATTCTTTGATACGTGCACCAAGCTTACTCATGTATACTTATTTTACCAATAATGTTTGCTGCAATTTATATAAACTTGCTATCAATAAATAAATTTAAACTTTTAACGGAACCTTTACTGCACACATTATATTTGCAGGTATGAAACTGGATACAGTAATTTTTGATATGGACGGGCTCCTTATTGATTCGGAACCTTTATGGAAAGAAGCGGCGGATGAATTGCTTTTGAGTTATGAAAAACAACTAACCACAAAACAATACAGTATAACCACAGGTTTGCGTACAAAAGAATTTTTGCAGTATTGGTTTACATTTTTCAATATTCCGGCAGGCAATATCATTACAGATGAGAAGGTATTGGTGGATAAAGTAATCAGTCTTGTAAAACAAAAGGGAAGCGCCATGCCGGGGCTTGAGCATATTTTTAAGTTTTTCATTGACCGCAATTTTAAAATTGGTTTAGCCTCATCCTCACCTATTGAGCTTATAGATGTAGTTACCGGTATCTTAGGTATACAATCACATTTGCATGCTATTACATCCGCATCCCATTTACCGTTTGGAAAACCTCACCCGGAGGTTTATTTAAATTGTGCTGAGCAATTAAATTCATTGCACCAAACATGCATTTGTTTTGAGGATTCCTTTAATGGCTTAATTGCTGTAAAGGCTGCCAAAATGAAATGTGTGATTGTACCGGGTTTACAGGATAACAATAATCCCAGGTGGGGGGCGGCAGATATTAAGATAGCAACACTTAACGATTTTAATGAATTGGTTCTAGACCGTTTGCAACAGGCTTAACTATGGCCCGTATAGATTACAGGGAGTTTATATTTTTTATAAAAGCTGCCTGAAAAAATAAAATGTAAGATTCTTGTTTTTTTTGTAAAAAAAAGTATATTTACATCTGTTTAATCAAGTACCACAAATACCTTGGTTTAAAATTTCATAAATTAATTATTTACTCATAAATCAAAAACTAACACAATGAAAAAGTTATTACTCTCTTCAATTATCATGTTTGCGGTATGTGGTTATGCAACTGCTCAAAATGCAACTGGTTCAAAATTCCAGAAAGCAGGAACTACAACAACTTCTGTAGCACCAACTCCTCAAAAAGCGGCTGTAACAAATGAAGTAATTTCTCAACCAGAACCTGCCAGTGATAAAGCAACCCAGGCAGCTGTTCCTGCTGCTAATGATAAAGCTGCTAAAGTAAGAAATACTGCAGTAAGTGCTGATGGTGTAGTAGTTTCAACCAATGATGTTTCTTCAGACGAAGCTAAAAAAGCTGCTGCTGCTAAAGCTGCCGCTGCTAAAAAGAATAAAGAGAATTAATTTTATTCCATACAATTTTAAAAAAGACACCTCTTTTGAGGTGTTTTTTTTATTTCACCTGTTTTTACAATAAAGGCCATCTAATCCTGTGCCGCCTTGCGCATGTCAACGAGTGCCTGTACAATAACGGGGTGCGGAAACAGTACTTTTTTTATTTATCTTTAGAGTATTATATGCAGCAAATTCTTTTACTACACGGTGCTATAGGGGCCAGGGATCAATTTACAGAACTGGAAAAAAATCTTGCTGATCATTTTCTGGTACATAGCATTAATTTCAGCGGCCATGGCGGGTCTCCGCTTACTGATAAAGATTTTTCCATAAACCAGCTAGCGGAAGAAGTAATTACATTCTTAGATAAAAAAGCAATAGCAACGATCAATATTTTTGGCTACAGCATGGGCGGCTATGTAGCCATGTATGTTGCAAAATATCATCCTGAAAGAATAAATAAAATAATTACGCTTGCAACAAAATTTGCCTGGGATGAAAGCATTGCAGCTAATGAAATTAAAATGCTGAATGCAGAAAGGATAGCAGAAAAACTACCTGCCTTTGCTGCGACTTTGAAAAAAAGGCATGCCCCCAATAACTGGAAAACTCTTTTAGAAAAAATAGCCGCCATGCTTTTTGAAATGGGTAAGCTTAACCCATTAAAGATTGAGGACTATAAAGATATTCAACAGCAGATCTTATTGATGCTGGGCGACAGGGATAAAATGGTTACGCTTGATGAAACCCTCCACGTTTACAAAACACTCCCCCATGCACAATTAACAGTTTTGCCCAATACAGCCCACCCTATAGAAATGGTTGATATGAGCCGTTTGACCTTTGAAATAAAGACTTTTTTGCTGGATAATTAAACGCCACTTGCTTAATTATCAGCCTGGAACCGAAATAATTACACCAAAAAAGGCTGTAATTAGCCCTCAGAGCCAAAATAGCACCTATTTAAGTTACATGTTCAGGCATATTTTACTACCTTCGCCCTCCCGTTTTAAAAACCACGGGGCAATTTTATGTCATTTATTAAAAAACAATTAAACGCAGATGCACAGGAAGGTTCTGCCGGGGATGCCGGAGAAACTGCTGCGACAACAAATGTGCCTGTTGAAAGTACCGAAGCAAATGAAACTGAAACAACTACTGAAGTGGAAACTGAAGTGGAAACAAAATCTGTGGTTGACATGGAAGTTAAAGCACCGGTTGAAGAAAAAGTTGCAACCGCTCATGATGATTTTGACTGGAGCGTTGACAAGCGCAATGTAACAAGTTATACTGCCGATGAAAAAGCAAAGTATGACACGGTTTACGACAACACTTTTAAGCAGATCAATGATGGCGAAATGATCATGGCCACCATCGAATCATTAACCAAAACTGATGCTGTTGTAAACATCGGTTTTAAAAGTGACGGCCTCATTTCTTTGAACGAATTCAGGGACATCCCCGGTGGTGTTAAAGTTGGAGACGTTTTAGAAGTAATGGTTGTTGAAAAAGAAGACAGGGAAGGAAATCTTAACCTGAGCCGCAAAAGCGCCCGTACTACCAGAGCATGGGAAAGAATTGTGGAAGTACACAAAACAGGTGAAATCGTTACCGGTCTGGTTACCAGCAAAACCAAAGGTGGTTTAATTGTAGATGTATTTGGTATGGAAACTTTCTTACCAGGTTCGCAGATCGACGTTAAACCCGTTACTGATTACGATCAGTTTGTTGGTAAAACAATGGAATTTAAAGTGGTTAAAATTAATGAAGCCATTAAGAATGCCGTTGTATCTCACAAAGCACTTATTGAAAGCGATATCGAAGCTCAAAGAGCTGAAATTATGGGTAAACTGGAGAAAGGCCAGGTATTGGAAGGAACGATCAAGAACATCACTGATTTTGGTGCATTCCTCGACCTTGGCGGCTTAGACGGTTTATTATACATCACTGATATTTCATGGGGTCGTATCAACCATCCTACAGAAGTATTGAAGATGGACCAGAAACTGAACGTTGTGGTATTGGATTTTGATGATGATAAAAAACGTATCAGCCTTGGTTTAAAACAATTAACCCCTCACCCATGGGATACCCTTACTGAGAGCCTGAAAGAAGGTGAAATTGTAAAAGGTAAAGTTGTTAATATTGAAGATTACGGTGCATTCCTTGAGATCATGCCGGGTGTTGAAGGTTTGGTTCACGTAAGTGAAATTACCTGGGCTAACACACCGATCAATGCTAAAGAATTCTTCAAATTAAATGACGAGTACGAAGCTAAGGTTGTTACCCTTGATAAAGACACACGCAAGATGAGCCTTTCTATCAAGCAGATGACCGAAGATCCATGGAGCAATATTGAAGCCTCTTTCCCTGAAGGAAGCAAGCATGTGGGTGTTGTTAAAAACATCACGCCTTACGGTGTGTTTGTTGAATTAACTACCGGTATCGGCGGTATGATCCACATCAGCGATCTGAGCTGGTTAAAGCGTTTCAACAATCCAAATGAATATACAAAAGTTGGTAACGAAATTGAAGTTATCATCATGAATATTGATAAGGACGGACGCAAGCTGCAGTTAGGACATAAGCAGATCGAAGAAGATCCATGGAATTCTCTTGAATCAACTTTCCCGGTAGGCAGTGAGCACGAAGGAACTGTTGTAAAGAAAGATGATAAAGGTGCTATTGTACAATTGCCTTATGGACTGGAAGGATTTGCTCCTGCACGTCACCTGGCTAAGGAAGATGGTAAATCAGTAGGTGTTGATGAGATTGCCAAATTCCAGGTTATTGAATTTGACCGTAATGATAAGCGCATTGTTTTAAGCCATGCCCGTTTATGGGAGCAGGTGATTGAAGAAGAAAAACAAGCTGTTATTAAAGAAAAGAAAGCCGAGTTTGAAGTAACCAAGAAAGCTGTAAAAAGCTTACAAAGCAAGGTTGAGAAATCAACACTTGGCGATATTGGTGCACTGGCCGACTTAAAGGCAAAGATGGATAGTGATGCAGATTCTGCAGCAGCTACACCGGAAGAGCCAAAAGGAGAGTAATCATACTTTCTAAATATATATATCCCGTTCAGTTTAGGCTGAACGGGATTTTTACTTTCAATGAAAACAAGTAAATTTACAGTAAATGAAACCGATTATGAATACAGCATCAGCATTAGACAAAGAAATAAACCAATACCTGCCCCAATTAAATGTGAAGCAGAAAAGAACTGTGCTTACTGTAGTTAAAACGTTTATGGAAGATCAGCAGGATTGGTGGGATGAAATTGGCGAAGAACAGCAAAAAGCAATTGATAAATCATTGGTAGAAATGAAGGCCGGTAAACTTACTCCACACGATGAGGTAATCAAAAAATATAAGAAATGGCTGAAGAAATAGAGCTGGAAATTCTTTGGACAGATAGTGCTAAAATCAGCTTTGCTAAAATAGTAGATTATTTGCAGAAAGCATGGACAGACCGTGAAGTTGAGAAGTTTGTGAACCGAACTGATGAATGGTTATCTACCTTAAAACGTTACCCCGAAATGTGCCGCCCGTCTACCAAAAGAAAAAATACCAGGATTGGCATACTGGATAAACATACTCAGATAGTTTATCATTACAAACCCAGAAAAAAACAAATTGAATTATTACTTTTTTGGGGTATGAAACAAAACCCATCTAAATTTAAATATTAGCTTCAACCATCGTGGATTCAAGAACAGCAGAAATAAAGCAGAGTTTGTCTTCGCCTTGCAGCGAGTTCTAAAAAATATGATCCCGTTCAGTTTAGGCTGAACGGAATTTTTTATGTTACCAACTTTTGCACTGAGCAGAGCCGAAGTGTTCGTGGCGGCATCGTAAAGCTTGTGCTGAACGAAGCCGAAGCATCACTCACTTGTATAGAATACCATTGGGGAACATTTTGCCCCGGTTCGTGAGCCAAGAACCCAGGAGTAGAAAATCAAACAGTTAATTTTTTGATTACTCAAATGAGTATATTTATATGTTGTGCGTCACCCTAACAAATTGTTCATGGAACGTTGACACTGCAGCATATTCAAGTAATTCAAATAATAATTAACACAATGAGACATCTATTCTTCTTAATTGGATTATTAATTCCTGCCTTTTCTTTTTCGCAAACAGAAAATGCAACAAGCCAATTTCGCCATCCTGCCGAATGGGAGCCAATGGAAGCAATATGGATAGGCTTATCCGACAAAACATTTTTGGCCGGGCCTTCAGTGGAACAAGGCATGGCTAACTGTATTAAAGTGTTACTGGATTATGTAACAGTTACTATGACGGTTAAGAATGATTCAATGCTTTTTATACAAAAAAAAATAGTGAGCAAAAATGGCATTGATACAAACAAAATACGGTTTATCATTCATGATGCGGGAGTAGGAAAGCGGGGTACTATCAGAGACACAGGACCAGGCTTTTTAATAAATGATAATAAAGAAATACTTGCTGTTGATTTTGATTGGGAAGGAGGTGGTTTTCGTCCAGGAGGAACAGCACAATCAAATGCCGCTACAGAAAAATTTGACAGGGAACTGGCCGCAACAATTAATATACCGGTAAGAAAAGCAAATATTATAAGCCAGGGTGGCGGAAGGGACTTAAATGGTAAAGGAACGCTGCTGCTTGTTGACCAATTGGATATGGACGGAAACAAAAAATTAAGAAAGTACCAGATTGAAGAAGAGTATAAAAAAGCATTAGGAGTTACAAAAATAATCTGGTTGAACAGCGGATTATTGGAGGATGAACGATTGCATAATGGTACAATATGGAACGATATATATCCTGTAGGTAGTGGTGGGCACATTGATTTGTTTTGCAGGTTTGCAGGGCCCAACACCATTCTGTTAGCTCAGGTTACAGAAAAGGAAAGAGCCAGCAACCCTATTGCGGCAATCAATTACCACAGGCTGGAAGAAAATTATGAGATATTAAAAAATGCAACAGACCAGGATGGTAAACCGTTTACTATTATAAGAATACCGGTTGGTCCGCACATGACCGCTAAACATGTACTTACAGAAAATAATAAATACGTACTGAATCTTGCCCCGGACAAGAAAGTTGGAGATACCTTTCATTACGTTCTTGGTACAAGCTACCTGAATTTTATTATTGCTAATGGTGTTGTTATTACTTCAAAATACTGGAAGCCTGGACGATCAGAAGAATTTAAAGTGAGAGACAACCAAGCGGTACAAACTTTACAGAAAGCTTTTCCTAATCATAAAATTGTCGCTATTGATATTGAAGGATATAACCATGATGGTGCCGGTTTTCATTGCATTACTTTAAATCAGCCGAAAGTAAAATGAAAATATAAAGGAAGTAAAATATCCTGGCTGACAATAATCGAAAAAACATGCATATGAAAAAAATAATCAAGTTGCTTTTGGTATTTGATATAATACTTTTTGCACTTCCTGTCATCGCACAAAAAACAAAAGCCAACAAACAACCCAACATCGTCTTCATCATTTCCGACGATCAACGTTGGGATGCATTGGGCGCTGCAGGCAATACAAAAATAAAAACGCCTGTGCTTGATAAGTTAGCTCGTGAAGGCGTTTACTTTCGCCAGGCAATCATTCACGTATCACAATGTTCGCCAAGCAGAGCAACACTTTTAACAGGATTGTCTCCACACCAGCATGGATATTATTCAACAAACTTTTTGCGGCAAGATATGCAGTGGAAAGATAGTTTTCCCCTGCCAACAATGCCGGGACTTCTGCAACAGGCAGGCTATCGAACGGTATTAGTAGGTAAGTGGCATCTTGCAACCGACCCATGGCTTACAGGTTTTTCTGATGTTCGCACCTGGTTGCCTGAAGCAGGTGCAGATTATGTTGATGCCAGGCTTGCCAGGGGCAACTCACGCAAAAAAATGGAAACAAAAGGTTTCATCAATGGAATTTTTGCAGAGGATGCAATTGAGTTTCTTGCTGGTGCAGCAGCAAAAGAAAAACCATTTTTACTATGGCTGGCCAGTACTATTCCACATGCGCCAACTAAGCCCAACCCATCACTCTTTGAACATATGTATGAAGGGAAAACAAACGCAGATTTGCTGCCGCCGGGCTTTCCTCTACATACATCCGTGCAAATTTCACTTGAAAGAAGTGCAGATTCTGTCGCACCCAATTTAGCTGACTATTATGCATCTGTTAGCTATCTCGATAATTTGGTTGGGCAGCTGTTGGCCACATTGGACAACCAAGGATTATCTGAAAATACGATTATAGTTTTTTTAGGTGATAATGGCTTGATGGCCGGCAGCCGTGGTTTAAGGGGTAAGGTTGTACCCTGGGAAGAGTCTGTGCGTGTTCCATTAATTATTTATGCCCCAAAATTTGCTGTTATTAAAGGACGAAGTGATGCGCCTGTATCCAGCCTTGATCTTCCCACTACAATACTTTCAATGGCGGGTGTTTCAATCCCTAAAAATTGGGCTGGTCGTAATCTGCAACCGCTGCTGAAAGGAAGTAAAAAGCATGGGATTGATTATGCCTTTAGCGAATGGGCAGATACAGAAAGCCAGTTTCGTAATTATACACACCGGTTGATACGTTCACCTCATTACAAACTTATCCGATGGGACAAACCGGATAAACCCGATGAGTTGTATGATCTGGTTGCTGATCCACATGAAACCACGAATATTATTAATAAACCTGCCATGCGTCCCGTTCGTGATCAGTTGCTTAGCCAGTTAAATACATGGATGAAAAAAACAAATGACCCTGCACTTTTTTGGGAAAGGAAAAATGGTAAAACACCAAATCTGGCGGAAGAAGCGAAAGCCGAGGAAGAGTTGCGTTCAGGTTTTGCCGATAAAACTGAGGTCAATATTACTCCCCAATTGTATGATGCCTATGTTGGAAAATACGAGTTTGTAACACGGCAAATCGTTTTTATTTCCAAACAAGGCAATAAGCTTTTCGTTTCAGGAGAAGGGGGAGGAAAGTTAGAATTAATTCCCAGGTCGGAAAATGAATTCGTATCCATAAACCGGCGAATGAGCTTTACATTCGAAAAGGATAAAAAAGGAAAAATCACCCATCTCGTTCGTCGCCAAAGCCTGTCGGAAGATGTTCTTACTATTGACATGAAGGCCAGGAAAATAGAGTAATTGCTTTTTGCAAATTGAATATTATTAAATAACAATTCAGCTTATGCATTTAAAAAATAAAATCCTCGTGCCGTTATTATTTGTATTGCCTGTATTATTTTCAGTACTTCCTTTACACGCACAGCAAACCAATGCCGGTAAGCGTCCCAACATCGTCTTCATCATTTCCGACGATCAACGTTGGGATGCATTGGGCGCTTCAGGCAATACAAAAATAAAAACGCCTGTGCTTGATAAGTTAGCTCGTGAAGGGGTTTATTTCCGGCAGGCAATTATACACGTTTCACAATGTGCGCCAAGTCGTGCAGTGTTATTAACAGGTTTATCGCCACATCAAAATGGTTATTACTCAAATAATTTTGTTCGGGAAGATCTGCAATGGGCTGACCGCTTTGCAGTACCTACCCTGCCCGGGTTATTGAGTAAAGCAGGTTATCAAACAGTGTTGATTGGCAAATGGCATCTTGTATCAGACCCCTGGCTTACAGGTTTTTCTGATGTTCGTACATGGCTGCCTGACGGTGCATCAAGTTATATTGACTCAAGACTTGCAAAAGGAAACTCAAGAAAAAAAGAAAAGATCACAGGGTTTACCAATGGCATTTTTACTGATGATGCCGTTGAATTTCTCAGCTGTACCGCAGCCAAAGAAAAACCATTTTTATTATGGTTTGCCAGCACCATTCCACACTCACCCTTTAAACCCAATCCTTCGCATTTTGAACACATGTACGAGGAAGAGAAAGACCA
Organism: Chitinophagales bacterium; assembly: GCA_038257425.1. Taxonomy (GTDB): domain Bacteria; phylum Bacteroidota; class Bacteroidia; order Chitinophagales; family Chitinophagaceae; genus Ferruginibacter. The sequence continues at coordinate 18,998 of JBBSJI010000013.1, read as the reverse complement.
TGACTTTATTCCACCTTCATTTCCTCCACAACATACGGTAGCACTTGGACAAGAGGGCACCGTTGGTGATTCAGTTGCGCCGAAAATGATAAATTATTACCAGTCTGTCAGCCATTTGGATAGCTTGGTAGGCCGCATCATCACTACACTTGAAAAGCAAGGCCTGGCCGAAAATAACATCCTGATATTTATGGGAGATAATGGCTTGATGGCAGGAAGCAGGAACATAAAAGGTAAGGTGGTTCCCTGGGAAGAGTCGTTAAGGGTACCGCTTATTATCAAAGCACCAAAGATTGCAACAGTGAAGGGCATCAGTAATGTGCCGGTCTCGAGTTTAGATATCTCTGCAACTATATTATCAATGGCAGGAATTTCAGTTCCTAAAGAATGGGGCGGCCGTAATCTTGTGCCAATTTTAAAAGGAACTAAAACACATGAAATAAATTATGCCTTGAGTGAGTGGGCTGATACGGAAAGCCAGTTCCGAAATTATACCCATCGGCTCGTACGAACACCAAAATACAAATTGATTCGCTGGGAGAAACCCTATAAGCCTGATGAAATGTATGACCTTGTTGCTGACCCGCATGAGACAAAAAATATTATTAATGATCCTTCCATTCGTACTAAACGTGATAAACTATTAGGCTGGTTACTTACTGGAATGAAACATACAAATGATCCTGCTCTTTACTGGCCAAAGAAAAATGGCAATAAAGGAAGTAGCGAAGACGAAGCAGCAGAACTCCAGATGCGTTCAGGTCTTAATGATAAAACCCAGTTGTTATCGACACAAAAATTTATGATTCATATGTCGGCAAGTATGAATTTGCAACAAGGCAGGTTAATTCAATTACAAAAGAAGGAGACAGGCTTTTTTTCCAGGGAGATTTCGGAGGTAAATCTGAGTTAATTCCAAAATCTGAGAATGTTTTTGTGCACAAGAGTTTGCCGGTGCGTTTTACATTTATAAAAAACGCAAAAGGAAAGGTGACGCATGTAATCCGGCGCAACATACTGTCTGCTGAGTTGCGTACATTTGATATGAAGGGGAGGAAGATAGAGTGAAGCACTAACCCATCAAACTCCAAACTGGCCGGCTCTCTCCTTTTCGCAAACAGAAGCTATTTCAATGCGGATCTTTTTTTAATATTCTTTGTAAATGCTCATGTAAAATACAAGCGCAGAAAGACATTGCTTTATCTGATAGTGCAAAAGCATTAAACATTTTCAAACGGGCAAAACCAAAAATTTTACACTTTTTTAAAAACAGCATGACAGCTATATCCAAATAAAAATGTAAGCATAGATTAACTCTCCTGGTACAAATAAGCTGGCAAGATCAATAATTTCAATATCAACAGCCGTCTTAAATGTATTTATAAACCAATGAGCGGTTTTACTGGTTATAGCAATAATTATTTTTCTGATCCTTGTTTAAAATAAGAACAGGGCAATTGTATTCAGGGCCAGCTATTTGTTTGAATGTATAAGCAAGGGTTTGCCCTGTTCTTATTTAACTGTTGTTCCTTATTCTTTGACTCTTGGCCTGTGGATATCAGTTACAAGCAAACGCACAGTAGTATTACCAATATTTTTACCTGAATGCGTGGTAGTTGCATTAACAAGTCCGGCACCTGTTGGTAAGTCTAATACCTGGCGGCCTCCCCCTTCTGTGGTAATCGCTATTTTTCCTCCCTGCACTACATATAAAGTATGGTCAGGATGTCTATGCAGCGAAACTGAATCACCTGGTTTCAGCGTCACTTCATACATTTTTATGCCCAGGGTATCTCCAAACTTTTTAGCGAACGGCGCTTCTACATTCCATGGGTCCAATGCAGCATCATAATCAGGCATAGAAGAGTTGTCTTTGGTGGTGTCAGTTGTCTTGGTTTCAACATTGGTTTTCTCTGTACCTGTTTCAGGATTATTGCATGCAGTAAAAAATACTGATGCGGCAATTAGAATTGATTGAAAACCATTTTTCATGATTTTTAAATTTTGAAGGTTAAAAATATTAGTTTAAATATAAGCCTTTTTTTCAGGTCATTTTCGATAGGATCTACTTCGCCCCGGTTCGTGGCACACGAACCTTTCGCTTGATAATTAACAATCTACAAATATTTCACGGCAAGAAATGAAATTTGACGGTCGAGAAATGACCTGTGTCGGTACGGAACTGACCCGTGTCAGCAGGGATTATTAAAAAATCCCGTTCAACTTCTAGTCAAACGGGATTTAAATTATTTTCTCCAGGTTTTTTATTATAAAATCGTTACCTACAACCACTAATCCAATATCTTAACCTCCGTTCTCCTGTTTTGCGCCCTGCCCTCGTCGGTTTTATTACTGGATACAGGCACAGTTAATCCATACCCCTTTGCAGTTACCCTGTTTGGGTCAATACCTTTGCTGAGCAGGTAAGTTCTTACTGTGTTTGCTCTTGCATCAGATAAAATGAGGTTGCTTTTTGCTGAGCCTACATTATCAGTATGGCCCTGCAGTTCAATACGCTCATCTTCTTTTCTAACTAAATAAGCAACCAGTTCATCAAGCACTTTGTAGGAATCTTCTTCCAGGTCGGCCTTGCCGGTCTCAAAATTACAATCTTCCAGTATAAAGCTTTTTGCCGGCAGGAACTGGATATTTACCTTGAAAGGATTTTTATAATAAGCCTTTCCCTGTACAGGCGGTATATCTAAAATTATGTAGCTGGTAGAATCTTTAAAACCAAGGATAAAAATCTCGTACTTATCGCCGGCAGGTAAACGGGTTGTGAATTTGCCCGTGGTATCTGTAAGTCCCTGATATTCCCTGCCATTTAAATTACTTCTGAAAATAACAATCTCCCGGGAGAGGATATTACCCTTGAAATCGGTCATGCTTACATTAACAGGAGCATCTTTTGGAATAGCAGCATCCTGTACGGTACCACCCTGGCAAAAGGCAATTAAAGGCATTAAAAAAACAATGAGGCCGCTGAGTATTTTTTGCGTCATTACAAAGTGGGTTTAAGGTTTTAAAGATAAATATTAAAAAACAACTTTGCTTTTTTCAATTATTGTGCCGCAGGTATGTTTTTTTGTTAATGGGTTGTAAAGGGCAGTATTGCAGTTTGAAATCTCCTTAACAATTTTGTTCGCAGAATCCTGTGGGCTGTCAGTCTGAGCTTGTCGAAGATGGATTAACTTAATAGCCCCGGTTTCGACAAGCTCAACCTGACAGCTTTTCAAACTGAATGCATTGCTTAAATGGGCTATAGCCGCTGCTGAAGTTTAACAACCATTTCTGCTTTCCAGCTTGTAAAATCGCCTGCAAGAATATGCTCCCTGGCCTGTCCTACCAGCCAGAGGTAAAAAGCAAGGTTATGTACACTGGCAATGGTAAGCCCTAAAAACTCTTTTGATTTCATTAAATGCCTTAAATAAGCTTTGCTGTAATAATTGCTCATGGGGCAATCAATACCATCATCAATCACCGAAAAGTCTTTTTCCCATTTCTTGTTATCAATATTAATTACACCATTGCTGGTAAACAACATGGCATTTCGGCCATTACGGGTGGGCATTACGCAGTCAAACATATCTATGCCAAGGGCAATGCTTTCTAAAATGTTCCAGGGTGTACCAACACCCATCAGGTAACGTGGTTTTTGTACTGGCAGAATATCGCAGCAGCGTTCTGTAAACTCGTACATCATTTCCAAAGGTTCGCCAACACTTAAGCCACCAATAGCATTACCAGTTGCATTTTTTGATGCAACAAATTCCGCAGATGCAGTACGCAGATCTTTATAGGTACTGCCCTGCACTATGGGAAATAAATTTTGAGTGTAGCCATATTTATCGGGGGTAGATTCAAACCTTTCAAAACACCTATCCAACCAGCGATGTGTAAGTTCCATACTGTTCTTTGCATATTTATAATCGCTGGGGTATGGCGGGCATTCATCAAAAGCCATAATGATATCTCCACCAATAATTCTTTGAATGTCCATTACACTCTCCGGTGTAAATAAATGTTTGCTGCCATCAATATGGCTTTGAAACAAAGCGCCCTCTTCTGTAAGCTTGCGGTTATTGGCCAGCGAAAAAACCTGGTATCCACCACTATCGGTTAAAATGGGTTTATGCCAGCCGTTGAATTTATGCAGGCCACCTGCAGTCTCTAATATTTCCAGCCCGGGTCGCAGGTATAAATGATAGGTATTACCGAGTATCACCTGGGCCTTTACTTCATCATGCAGTTGCTGCTGGGTTACCGCTTTTACACTGCCTACTGTACCTACAGGCATAAAGATGGGTGTAAGTATTTCACCATGATCGGTTGTGATTTTACCGGCCCTTGCTTTGGAGTTGGTATCGGTATGTTGCAGATCAAATTGTAATGCCGGCATTAATTATTCGTGTTAGCTGTTTAAGATTTGTTTTGACTTTTTACTTTTTACTTCTTCCCATTCCTTATTTTTGCTGGATGAATTTTACCCAGATCGGTCAAATGCTGTTTTATGCATTTTGCCTGGTTACCCTTGTACAGCTTTTTTATTACCTGTTTTTTTTTGTCAGACTGGCTGTTTACAAACCAAAACCAAAAGCTATATCGCAAACCCACCCCGTGTCAGTAATTATCTGTGCCCGTGATGAGGCCGCAAATTTAGCAAAAAATCTACCGGGAGCATTGGTTCAGGAATATCGCACTACGCATGAAGTTATTGTGGTAGATGATAACTCTTTTGACGACAGCAAATTCCTGCTGGAAGAATACCAGAAAACATACCGCCAGTTGCAGGTTGTACTGTTGAAGCAGGAAGCTAAAATGATACCCGGCAAAAAATTTCCGCTGAGCATTGGCATTAAAACGGCTAAGCATGAGATCGTTTTGCTTACCGATGCTGATTGTGTACCAGCCAGTGAATTCTGGATTGATAAAATGCAGGAAACCTTTGATGAGAAAACGGAAATTGTTTTAGGCTATGGTGCCTATCACAGAAAAAAGGGGCTGCTGAATAAGATCATCCGATGGGAAACCTTTCATACAGCGCTGCAATATTTTTCATATGCGCTGGCAGGTACGCCTTACATGGGGGTAGGCCGCAACCTCAGTTATAAAAAAACTATTTTCTACCGGCACAAAGGTTTTTCGGCGCATAACAATATACCCAGCGGCGATGATGACCTCTTCATCAACATGGCAGCCACCAAAACAAATACAAAAATCAATATTGATAAAGATGCTTTTACTTTAAGTGAACCCCAAAAAACATGGGATGCATGGGTGCGGCAAAAGAACAGGCATTACAGCACCGGCAAATTTTATAAACCGGTACATAAATTTTTGTTAGGGTTATATACTTTTTCGCATTTTATGTTTTACCCGCTGTTAGCCGCATCATTAATATTGTATAGCTGGCAATTGGCTTTAATTGTTTTTGGTATTCGTTTCCTGGTACAGTCAATCGTTTTATACCCCTGCATGAAAAAATTAAATGAGCAAGCCATGTATCCCTGGTTTTTATTTATAGATATCTGGATGTTTTTTTATTACCTGATATTTGCTTCATCAATATTTAAGAAGCCGCCAAGGGTTTGGAAATAAGGCCCCGGCCTCACCCCCACCCCTCTCCAGCGGCGAGGGAACTGGAAGACCTGTGAGGAGATTATTTTATTTTTGATTTTTTATGGAACAGATACAAAAATATTTTACAGATTTTTCAGCAAAACAAATAGAACAGTTTGCTGCACTTAGAGATCTGTATGCCGACTGGAACTCTAAGATCAATGTCATTTCCCGTAAGGATATGGATAATTTTTATGAGCATCATGTTTTGCATTCACTGGCCATTGCTGCAAAATTTGAATTTACAAAAGATATGCAGGTGATGGACCTGGGCTGTGGCGGGGGTTTTCCCGGTATACCGCTGGCCATCCTGTTTCCCGAAACTCATTTTCACCTGGTAGATAGTATCAATAAAAAACTGAAAGTGGTTACAGAAATTGCTGCAGCTATCGGGCTGCAAAATCTTACTGTACAACATACCCGTGCCGAGGATATTAAAAACCGTCCACAAGACCCTGAGGGAAAATTTGACGTGGTAATTTCACGGGCAGTAGCTCCATTAAAAGACCTTTGGCACTGGAGCAAGCCACTCATTCAAAAAAACAAGATCAGCCTTGCCGGTGTTCCAAACGGCTTAATTTGCCTTAAGGGTAGCGACCTGGCCGCTGAAATATTTGAAAGTGGCTGCAAGCCACGGGTTTGGGAGATAGAGAAAATATTCCCTCATCCCTTCTTTGCCGAAAAATACCTGCTTTATGTTCCTGTGAGATAAAAAACGAATTCAGTTTATTCTTTTTTAAATGGGTTGTCAGCCTTGAGCCTGTCGAAGGCGATTAGTAATAGAACCACACCGGCTTCGACAAGCTCAGCCTTGACAGCTTTTAGAAATTCATCATTACTTAAAAACTTACCACTTTGAGGTATTGTTTGATTGCATTAATTGTTTCAATTTTGTAGCATGAATAAATCTGTAGCAATTGTTGAAGATAATAATGATATCCGCCAGGCTTTAGAACAGATCATAGAAGCTTCGGATGACTTTACACTTGCCGGCTCCTGCACTACAGGCGAGGAAGCACTTATAAAATTACCGCTGCTGAATCCCAAAGTGGTATTGATGGATATTGGGCTTGGGCTTGGTATGAACGGCATTGAGGTAGTGAGGGAGTTAAAAGAAACGCATCCTGAGATATTATTTATGATGTGTACTATTTATGAAGAAGATGAAAAGATATTTGAGGCATTGAGTGCTGGGGCTAATGGTTATATTTTAAAAAAGACACAACCCGCTAAACTGCTGGAAGGTATTAATGAATTGATACAGGGTGGCGCACCCATGAGCAGCCAGATAGCCAGTAAAGTGGTGGCTGCATTTCAAAAAAAATCAAAGGCCCCGCAGCATTCAACACTGGATGTATTATCAAAAAGAGAGAACGAGATACTTGAAATGTTATCAAAGGGTTTGTTGTATAAAGAGATCTCTGATAAATTACTAATAACAACTGAAACGGTTCGTAAGCATGTTTACCATATTTATGAGAAGCTGCATGTTACCAACCGGGTGGAAGCGGTTAATAAATATTTTGGAAGATAAAGACAAGCAAGTACGATAAATAAGCCCTCTCTCACCTAAGGCGAGATGGGGTTTATTTTTTTACAGAAATTTCCAAAGCCATATATCTGTCTGTGGGGTATTGCCAATCGGGAAATCATGCGTATGGCCCGAATTTTTAAAACCATACTTTTCATAAAAATTTTGTGCCCGCAGGTTGTGTTCCCATACACCCAGCCAAACAACTTCATATTTACTTTCGGTGGCAAAATTTAAAAAGAAATCCATTAAAGCCTGTGCAATGCCTTTACCCTGGTAACCGTTAAGCACATAGATCCTTTTTAGCTCAAATGCCTTCCATTTTTTCATCAATGGAAAATGCTCATAATCTTCTTTGAATTGTAAATAAGCAACAGGTTCACTATCCACTTTTGCAAAAAAACAAAAACTAGCTTCATCCTTCAACTCTTTGCCTAATTGCTCCCGACTATAAAATTTATCCAGGAAACCCTGCATATCTTCTTCGCTGCAGGTACCGGTAAATGTATCATAAAATGTTTGCCTTGCTAAAACTGATAAGGTTGAAACATCATCAATGGTAACACGGCGGATATTTATTTCCATGCTTTTTTTCTGATAATATTATTGGCAGATGCGGTTCCCGAAATTATCGGGACAGGCAGCCAGAACAGATACAAGTTTATTGGTCAGACGGGCCGTCAGACCAGATTACCAGTTAAGTTCAAGCATATTGTTCTTCCTGTCCATATCTGCCATTCTTTTTGATGGATCAATGTCTACCATCCTGATATCTGTAAGCTTGTGCTTTAATTCAACAACATAAGTAGGATGTGCCCATCTCCATGCTTCCACCACAGTTCTTACTTGCGTTTTACTTTCATTGGGTTTATTGCCATACATTAAGTTGAGTGGAATATTGATCATTTCCGTGCTTCCATTTTTATAGGTAAGTTGCAGATCAACAGGCATGGGCATTTCACCGATCCTTTTCAGCCTGATCTTTGTTACCCCATTCTCTTCCCATAAACTGTCAATCTTGTAATCAATGGTTTTGGTTGTATTGATCCAGTATTCTTTATACCAGTCAAGCTGGATACCACTTACATCTTCAGCCACTCTCATAAAATCATTTGCATTGGGATGCTTAAAGCGCCATCTCTTATAATACTCCAATAGAATTTTATCTCTTACATCTGCTCCAACAATATATCCAAGCTGCTCCATAAAAACCTCTCCCTTTGAATAAGCTGCTACACTATAACCATAATTAGATTCGTAATGATCGCTGTGTGTGGTCATCGGTTCTTCAAAATTACTTTTAGCAAGATTAAAATAACCGAGGTACGCACCGCTATGATCTTCTGGCAATATGTCAACAGCTTCTTTCAGGTTTTTATTGGCAGGGCTTTTTATAAGTGCTTCCCTGTAGCCCTGTAATGCAGATTTTTTATCATAAAATTTAGATACCTGGTCTTCGGCATAACTGGTAAACCCTTCATCCATCCAGGCATACTTACTTTCATTGGTGCCCAGCATCATCTGGTACCAGCTATGTAACCATTCGTGAAAAACGGTTCCCAATCCCGGGCCCACCAAAAGTGTAGCCATGGGATATTCCATACCACCATCGCCTCCCTGTATAAATGAATATTGGGGGTAGGGATATTTACCAAATGTCTTTTCCATATAGGGCAATACAGTTGACGCTGCGGTAAGTACTGTAGCCCATGCTGAATCATTTTTGGGATCATTCTCTTTGTAATTATAAATAGAATGTAAGGTTGGACCCCCGTTTGGCATTTTATAAACAAGGTGCCTGTATTCAGGATCGGCTGTCCATACAAAATCATGAATATTTTCTCCAACAAAATGCCAGCTGCGTTTTGCTTTAACTGTTGGCTTTAATTCTGTTCCTGGCTTATCATAGCCCCAGCCAATTTCGTTTGCATTAACCAACACACCTGTTCCGCCAAGTTTGTATGCTTTATCAATATTGATGGTAACATCAAAATTACCCCATACACCATAAAACTCTCTTGCTACATAGGGTGTTGGGTGCCAGCCTTCATAATCGTACTCACATATTTTAGGATACCACTGGCTCATGCTGTACCGTACACCTGTTGTAGGATTATCTCTTCCGCTTCGGCGTATCTGTAACGGAACCTGTGCTTCAAATTCCATTTCAAAAATAACTTTGCTTTTTGCTGCAATGGGTTTGGTCAAATTTACTTCCAGTATGGTTTCATGATATTTGAATGGCTGGGACACACCATTCATTTTTAAAGAAATTATTTTTTGATAACCTATCTCATCCGGTTTAAGATTCAGGATACGGTCTTTAACTCTTCCATCCCATTCTGGGCGGTTATTAACCAATACCTTTCCCAGCTCACGGCTTCTTGCGTCCATACTGCTGTTGGGTTGAAATGCATTGAAGTATAAATGATAAAACACTTTATCCAATACAAAGGGAGAATTATTGCTGTATTCCAGTTTTTGTTTTCCGGTAAAGCGGTTTGTATTTACATTCATATCAATATTCATGTTGTACTTCACACGCTGCTGCCAGCGGTCTGGTTGTGCAATGGCTAAAAGCTGAACACATAAAGTAATAATCAGTAAAAAAAATATTTTCTTCATTTATTATAATTTAGATAGTGGTAAATTTCGGTAAAATAAGTTTATGAAAGATATAAAACTGATAAACGGATACCCCTTTATAAAATATAGCAAAGAATCTTTTAATGCAGATGAAACGACCTACAGAGCAGATTCTTTTGCCCACTGGATGGATGAAAGACGTACCTGCAGAGATTTTTCTGATAAAGTGATACCCAAAGAAGTAATTGAAAATATTATTATGACTGCTTCCACAGCGCCAAGTGGGGCTCACAAACAACCCTGGACATTTTGTGTAGTAACTGATGCCGACATTAAAAGTAAAATTCGGGTGGAAGCAGAAAAAGAAGAATATGAAAGTTATAATGGCCGTATGCCGGAAGACTGGAAAAAAGATTTGCTGCCCCTGCAAACCGATTGGAAAAAAGAATTTTTAGAAATTGCTCCTTACCTCATCATCGTTTTTAAAAAGAGCTACGATTTTGATGAACAGGGAAAAAAGACAAATACTTATTATGCAAATGAAAGTTGTGGCATTGCCTGTGGTTTTTTATTAGCCGCCATTCATAATGCAGGATTGGTTGCCCTTACACATACGCCAAGCCCCATGAATTTTTTAAGTAGGATTTTAAACAGGCCGGTAAATGAAAAACCTTTTTTATTAGTGCCGGTTGGCTACGCAGCTGAAGAGTGTTGGGTGCCGGATATTAAAAGAAAAGTATTGACTGAGGTAAGCAGTTGGTATTAGTTTTTGCCCTGCACCACAATCACAATCTCCCCTTTTACAGTTTTTGCATTAAAGTGATCATGCACTTCCTGCAAACTGCCTCTTGCATTTTCTTCAAATTTTTTGGTGAGTTCACGGCTTACACAGCATTGCCTGTCTGCTCCAAAGTACTGAATAAATTCATTCAAAGTTTTTACCAGGCGCATTGGGCTTTCATAAAAAACCATCGTTCTCTCTTCTTCAGCCAGTTTTTTCATCATGGTTTGTCTTCCTTTTTTAAGTGGAAGAAACCCTTCAAAACAAAAACTGTTCATAGGCAGTCCGCTGTTTACCAATGCCGGAACAAAAGCTGTGGCGCCGGGTAAACATTCTACAGTAATATTATTTTTTATGCATTCACGTACCAATAAAAAAGCAGGATCACTTATGCCAGGCGTGCCTGCATCTGTTATTAAGGCCATGGTTTTTCCTGCAGCCAACTGATCAGTTAAATGTGCAAGCACTTTATGTTCATTATGCTGGTGATAAGGCGTGATAGGCTTTTGAACCTGGTAATGATTGAGGAGCACGGAAGAAGTACGGGTATCTTCAGCAAGGATGAGGTCAACAGTTTTTAAAATCTCTATAGCCCTGAAAGTGATATCAGCAAGGTTACCAATGGGAGAAGGAATAAGATAAAGCATAACAGCGGTTAGTTATTAGCTGTTAGCTGTTAGCAAAACCAAAGCTGTTCCTAATGGCTAAAAGCTAACAGCTAATGGCTGTATTCTTAATTAACGGTAATTTCATAAACTTCCATCACCGGGTTTGCCAGTAATTTTTTTGCTGCATCTTCTGCAGTTGCCAAAGCATTTTCTTTGTTGTCAGCTTCAATTTGCAGGTCTATATGTTTGCCAATACGTACATCAGCAACATTGCTTAAGCCTAAATTCTGTAAGCCGCCCATCACTGCTTTTCCTTGTGGATCTAACAGGTCTTTGAGTGGCATTACTTTTATCTGTACCTTAAATATCATGATTGAGGTTGTTTGAAAAGCAAAGATAAAATAATGTAAACGATAAACACCACAGGTACAGCAAGCCATTGGAAAATTACTGCAGCAACAACTGCTACAGCCAGCAAAATTATTTTCGGCAGGTTATTTTTTATGCTGTAATCTTTAAATTTTAAAGCCATTAATGGCAATTTAGAAACCATCAACCAGCTTATTAAAATAATCACCGCATACAATACCCATTTGTTGGTAAGCCATTCACTTACATCTATAAAGCTGTTTCCATAATGCAATATCAATGGGAAGGATGCAATAAATAAACCTGCTGCCGGTATTGGCACGCCTTTAAACCCATAAGACTGTGAATTGTCAATATTAAACCTTGCCAGGCGGTAAGCCCCTGCACACGCCACTATAAAAGCCGGCATCAGCCAGGCAATTGATGTATCCAGCCCATCCTCTTCTTTTATAAAACTGATACGCAGGAGCTGATAAAGAATTACAGAAGGCGCAACACCAAAACTAACCACATCACTTAATGAATCTAATTGTTTGCCCATTTCCGAACTTGCATTCATTAACCGGGCAACAAAACCATCCAAAAAATCTACTACGGCTGCAGCAAAAATAAAGTATGAGGCAATTGATAATTTTTCAGGAATATTATAATGTGAACTCAGATCTTCTCCTACATAAATGGAGATCGTTTCTGTTTGCAACGCAAAAACAATAGCTATACAGCCCAAGAAAAGATTAATTAATGTAAAGAGATTGGGGATTTGTTTCATTGTGTAAAGACCACTGACGACAGACAACCGACGACAGTTGATTAAGTAATATTTTTAAATGACTTTTTAAATGCCTGGATCTTAATTGTCAATTTTTCAAGTTCGGCATACAGTTTATCGAATTGTTGTTGATCAATATAATTTCTTCTTAAAGCAAGGTAAAGACAATTAACAACTTCAAGGCCTGATCTTTGAGAATAACTCAAAAATCTCAATTGTTCCGGATCAGATTGTCCTGTAGAACCTTCTGCAATATTCAAAGAAATTGAATCAGCAGCTCTTTTCATCTGAGAACTTAGCGAAAACATTTCTTCTTTTGGAAAACCCCTTGTCAAATTATGTACATTATCTGCTAAATCAATTGCCATTTCCCAAATTTCTAACTTCTCAAATTTAAAAGCCATAAACTATCTATAAAGGAGTGATTCAATACAAAAAGTTCATCAGTCGTCCGTGGTCTGTGGTCCGTTGCCTGTCGTCATTTTTTCATGTAAGCTTCAATCTCTTCTACCGTGATGGGAATATTCTTCATCAGGTCCTTAATGCCGTTCCTGGTTATCCAGAAATTATTTTCTATTCTTACGCCCATTTTTTCTTCTTCAATATAAATGCCCGGTTCAATCGTAAATACCATACCGGCTTTTACAGGTTCCGTCCTGGTACCCAGGTCATGCACATCAATACCCAGGTGATGTGAGATACCATGGTATAAATATTTGCGGTAAGCCCTATTCTCGGGATCCTCATTCTTAATATCAGATTTTTTAAGCAATCCTATTTTTTGAAAAACAACAGTGGCTTCATCACCTACTTTTTCGGTATAATCAATAATGCTGATGCCCGGTTTTAAAATACTGGCTGCATAATGATGCAGGTGCAAACAAGCATTGTAAACCGTTTTTTGCCGGCGACCAAACTTACCATTTACTGGAATGGTCCTGGTAAGGTCAGCATTATAACCCCCGTACTCTGCTCCAAAATCCATTAGGATCAATTCGCCATCCTTACACTCCCTGCTGTTCTCTACATAATGCAGGGTTCTGGCCCTGTCGCCACTAGCAATAATAGACCCATAGCCCGGCCCGGTTGCCCGTTGCGACAAAAAAGAATGATAGATCTCTGCCTCAATTTCGTATTCCATAATACCGGGCTGTATGATCTGCATCAACCTCCTGAAAGTAATATCGGTAATATCAATTGCTTTTTGTAATACCTCTACTTCAACTGCAGTTTTAATACCACGCAGGTCTTTTAATATCCTTGCACTACGTCTGTAATTATGAAAGGGAAACCGTTGCTTCATCATTTCAGCATATCGGTAATCCCTTACTGGTACCCAGTTTGCTTTACGGTCATTTTCATTTGTATTTAAATAGATAGTATCTGCAAGGTGTATCCAGGGTTGCATTAATGCTTCAGTAGTATCCAGCCAGGCAATAGTGTTGATACCTGAAATACCTGTTGCCTCATTTGCCCTTAGCCGGTGGCCATCCCATTTTTCTTTCGTTTCATTTGGCCGTACCAAAACCAGCACTTCCCGGTATTTTGGATCGGGGTTACCTGGAAACAAGATCAGCATCGTGTCTTCCTGCTCAATACCAGTAAGCCAGTACAGGTCAGAATTTTGTTTAAACCGTTGCAGTTGGTCTCCATTGGTTGGTAACTCATCGTTACTGTTGAATATAGCAATGGAATTCTTTTCCATTTTTTCAATAAAACGCTTGCGGTTCTGTATAAATATTTCGGGGTTTAAGGGAAGATATTTCATGTTTTTCCTTTTATTTCATTAAGTATGCAATATACATTTTAATAGTGTTTTATTCTTTGCGTTTTAAGTACTTACCAATTATACAAAAGCCTTGGTCCTCAATTTGAGAAACCCTGCGATTTTAAATATTATGGGGAAATATTTAATAAAATTAAATAAATGAGGAAATTAATTAATAATTATAAACAAGAACAGTTTTATAGCTTATTGTTTTTAAATATACGATGGCTAATTTCTCTTTTTAAACACACAATGCATAACTTTGCGGCAACGATTGCGTAAACTTAAATATACAACTTGCTATGTCAGTTCAAACTACAATTGCCCCCCCATTAGCTGCATTGAAAAAACTTGGATTAAACACAACAGAAAATATCAATTACCAGCTTAGCCCTGGCCTGTTAACCGATCAGGCTGTTGAGCGTGGTGATGGCGTTTTAAACGACACCGGCGCCCTGTTGATCAACACCGGTAAATTTACCGGCCGCAGCCCTAAGGATAAGTTCACCGTAAAGGATGCCCTTACCGAAAACACAGTTCACTGGAATGATTTTAATATTCCATTTGAAGAGAAGCACTTTTTCCAGTTAAAAGAAAAAATGCTTGCTCACCTGAGTGGAAAAGAGCTTTGGGTACGTGATTGCTATGCCTGTGCAGAAGAAACTTACAGGCTTAAATTGAGGGTTATTAATGAAAATCCCTGGAGCAACCTTTTCTGCTACAATATGTTCATCCGACCCGAAGAAAAGGACCTTGAAAATTTTGAACCAAACTGGCATATCATACAGGCCCCAAGCTTTAAAGCCGATCCTGCTGTTGACGGAACAAGGGCAGAGAATTTTGCAGTGATCAGCTTTACACATAAAACTATTCTAATTGGTGGTACAGGTTACACCGGCGAAATGAAAAAAGGCATTTTTACCATGCTTAATTTTGTTTTACCCACAAAGGCCAATGTGTTAAGTATGCATTGCAGCGCCAATATGGGAGATGAAGGCGATACTGCTGTATTTTTTGGATTAAGCGGTACCGGTAAAACAACTTTAAGTGCCGACCCCAACCGTAAACTGATAGGTGATGATGAGCATGGCTGGACCAAGGATAGTGTATTTAATTTTGAAGGTGGTTGTTATGCAAAGTGCATTGATCTGAGTGAAGAAAAAGAACCTGAAATATTTCATGCAATAAAGCCTGGAGCTTTGGTTGAGAACGTAACTTTTATTGAAGGCACTAATAAAATTGATTTCAGCAGCAAAAAAATTACGGAGAATACCAGGGTAAGTTATCCGTTAACTTTTATCAGCAATGCTTTAGATCCATCAATTGGTAAAACTCCCAAGAATATTTTCTTTTTAACCTGCGATGCTTATGGTGTTCTGCCTCCAATCAGTAAATTAACTGCAGGGCAGGCCATGTACCAGTTTATTAGCGGCTATACTGCAAAAGTTGCAGGAACAGAAGCCGGTGTTACCGAGCCAAAATCTACTTTCAGTGCGTGTTTTGGAGCACCTTTTTTACCATTACACCCTGCACAATATGCAGAGATGCTGGGTAATAAAATGAACGAACACAATGTAAATGTTTGGATGATAAATACAGGCTGGAGTGGTGGCCCTTATGGTGTTGGCAGTCGTATGAAACTCAGTTATACAAGAGCAATGATAACTGCTGCGCTGGAAGGTAAACTCGATAATGCAAGTTATGAGGCACATCCTGTTTTTGGAATGATGATGCCTACCGAATGCCCTGGTGCACCTGCAGAGATCTTAAACCCACGCAATACCTGGGCTGATAAAATGGCTTACGACGAGATGGCTAAAAATCTTGCCGGACAATTCATCAAAAATTTTGAAAAATATGCTGCCGGTGCAAATGAAGAAATTCTGGCCGCAGCTCCAAAAGGTTAAACAAAATAAAAGCAAATAATTCTTAGGTATGATCTCCCTTGTAAAAAGGGAGATTTTTTTTGCCCCAGACTAATTTAGTTTTTGGTTCCATTTACCCGAGATGATATTAGATAAGGCATTGGACAGTTCGTCAAACCGGTTTGGCTTCTGTAAAAAGAAAGACGCACCTAACCGGGTAGTTTCCAGGATATCATTTTTCTCTGAAGAAGTGGAATAAATGATCACCGGGATGTGTTGAATATCTTTATGATTCTTTATTTCCGTTAGAAATTGTTTGCCGTTCATTCTTGGCATATTCAGATCTAAAAAGATAAAATCAGGGAGCTGTAGCATCTCTTTAAAGAGTTTTTGCAGGGCTTCCTCTCCGTCAAAAGCTGTTACACATCTACAGGTTTTGTCGATCCCCAGCAGGGCCTCAATAAATAATTCCTGGTCATCGGGATCATCATCCACAATAAAGAAAAGATTACCTGTTTTCACAAGAAGTAGTTTAAGTTGATTTTACTAAAACACGGGCAGTTTAAAAATATAAAAATAATCCTGAAAAAAATATATTTATTTAATTGCAATTAGTTTTTAACCAGTCGCTTACAGGAGAGAAAATCATCATGCCATAGTAAAGTATAGTTTAAAAACAGTACCACAGGCCAGTTGTGATTGCACATCGTAAGAAGCATTATGAGATTGAAGTATATTAAGGGTGGAAGCCAGCCCAAGCCCCATACCATTTGGTTTTGACGTAAAATAGGGCTCAAACACCTGCGATATATTTTCATCACTTATTCCACAACCATTATCTTCAATAGAAACCACATATTTCTGGTCTTTTTGTTTAATGGC
Source organism: Chitinophagales bacterium (assembly GCA_038257425.1). GTDB lineage: Bacteria > Bacteroidota > Bacteroidia > Chitinophagales > Chitinophagaceae > Ferruginibacter. Next base: position 2,220 of record JBBSJI010000013.1, on the reverse strand, counting down.
AAGTATTAATTTACCCTCTTTTTCAGACATGGCCTCCACGGCATTAATGATGATATTAAGAAACGCAATTTTCAATTTTTCATTATCTGCCATAATCCATGCGGGCTCAACAAGATAATCACGTTCCAATTGTATATGCCGCAGCCTGATCCGGTCCATTGCCGCTTCAAGCGTTTCATCCAGTATAGACTGTAATGATTTTCTTTCAACTGTTACAGGGTCCCGTCTTGATGAATCAAGCAGCTCTGTAATAAGATTGCCTATACGTTTACTATTCCTGTTAATTATTTCAAGGCAGGTCAGGGATTCAGGGTTGTCAAGTGCATGTTCCAGTTGCTCTGCAGATAATATGATATTACTTAACGGATTTCGCACTTCATGGGCCATTATCCTTACCAACCGGCCGGCTACATTTAATTTTTCAAGCATTAAGGTATCCCGTTCTGCCTTTTTTAATAAACTAATATCATGTAAAATTCCCTGGATATAAATAGCACCGGTTATATCACTCTCTTTGGAGATAGTGAGTATACAATATTTTTTTTCTGCACTTTTAGTAAGTATCTCTACTTCCTTATCTGAAACATCGCCTGTAACAGATAATTGTTGTTTTATAATATCTGCCTCACTTTTATTGGCAAGCAGATTATAGAGGCTTTTAGAAAGCAGTTCTTCACGGTCATAACCAAGCAATGTAACGGCGGCGGCATTTACTTCCGTAAAGACCAGGTTTTCGTCTGCAATAAATACCATGTCTTTTGAGCGCTCAAAAATATTACGGAACTTTCTTTCATTGGTTCGGAGGGCTTTCATAGAAGAAGCTCTTTCCAGTGAGTACCGGATACATCTTTCAAGTTTTTCGGTATTCAATTCTCCCTTTACCAGGTAATCTACTGCGCCCGATTCCATCGCCATCTGGTCAATGGTATAATTGCCGTTTCCGGTCAATAAAATAAAAGGTTCTTCACAATTATTTTTAATGGAATCCTGTATCAGTTCCAGGCCCGTTTTTGCACCCAACCGGTAATCAACAAAATATAAATGATGGTTGCCCTCACAGATCTTTTTTGCTGCCTCGCCGTGCTCGTAGCACCAGTCTATAATAAAATCATGACCCTTAATACTATTGATATACTCTTTTATGATCAGGTAATCATCCTCATCATCATCAACTACTAATATATGTATGGCCTCCTTTTTTGTTGTCATAGCAAGTAAATTATTACTTAATGTTTAAAACTATTGTGAAGGCAATGAAATTATAAAAGTACTGCCCACATTATCTTTGCTCAGGGCCGATATAAAACCCTGGTGATGTTCAACTATCTGTTTACACAATGCCAGTCCTATACCCGTACCCTCGTAAGCTTTATTTCCGTGAAGGCGTACAAACATTTCAAATACCTGTTCAGCATATTTTTGATCAAAACCAATGCCGTTATCTTCTACATAGATCCTGCAGAATTTGCCTCCTTTTTTATTGGCTAAAGCATTACCGGCATCCACCGCATTTTCCTGCAGGGCATAAATATTTATAACAGGGTCAGTATCTTTTTTACGGTATTTTAATGCATTGCCTATTAAATTTGAAAACAGTGGGATCATCAGCCCCGGGTTTACATTTACCGAGGGAAGATCTTTTACAATAACCTTTGCATGTTCTTCTTTTATAGTTGAATCCAAATCAGCCAACACCTCTTCTACAACCACGTTAAGGTCTGTATTCACAATGGCGCTTTTATCGTTAGATACTTTGGAAAACTGCAGAATATCCTTGATCAATGTCTGCATACGTTCAGCAGCTTTTTGTATGCGGCTGAAGTAGCGGGTAGCATCCTCATCAAAAATATCTTTGTACTTTGAATAGAGCAGGTCTGTGAAAGTACGGATCTTACGCAGGGGTTCCTGCAGATCATGAGAAGACATGAATGCAAAACGGTCAAGATCTTTGTTTACTGATTCCAGCCTGTCAATATTTTCAAGAAGCTGCCTGTTCAGGTCTTTTACATTGGCCTCTGATGCTTTTCTTTCTTGTATCTCATTCTCCATGCTCTTGTTGATCGCTATCAATTTTTGCTCGTGGGCTATCAGCTGGTGATTTTTTGTATACAGGTCTACAAATACAGATACCTTGGTCCTCAGCAATTCCGGGTTGATGGGTTTATAAATATAATCAATAGCTCCCATGCGGTAACCTTTAAACATATGCTCTTCACCATA
>JBBSJI010000012.1:0-52314 GCA_038257425.1 Chitinophagales bacterium | reverse complement strand
GCAGATTTTTTAAAAGTTTCCTGTATTCTTTTTCTTGATCTGTAAAATTGCGATTTGGATGTTCCTTCACTGCAACCCAATATCCCTGCTATTTCCCGGTGGTTGTAGCCTTCTATCATGTGCATCACAAATATCTTGCGATAACCTGACGGCAGGGTGGTAACGATATTTACAATATCTTTTTCGGCCAGTTTATCTAAAACGTTGCATTCTTTATCTTCAATGGCATAATTTAAAGTGCCTTGGTGTGCATGCTTTTTATTATCCCTTAAATAGGTAAGTGTAGTATTTTTGATGATCTTTCTTACCCAGCCTTCAAAAGAACCGTCTTCCCTGAAATTATGCAGGTTCCTGAAAACTTTCAAAAATCCTTCCTGTAAAATATCCTGTGAATCTTCTTTATTATTGGTGTACCTGAAGCATACGGTAAACATACTGTCTGCATACAGGTCATACAGCATTTTCTGCATGCGCTGGTTGCCGTTTATTGATTCCTGTATCATCCGGCTTAAAGGAATATTGTTGTTAAGGTCAATTTTCATGGTAGATTGGGTTAAACTTTTGTTCAGATTTTTGTTTTCTTATTTTCGGATTAATTATATTTTTTAGCGCAAATAACAAAATGAGATCAGTCAAATGTAGTGTTGTAAATTAATACTGCAGTTGATTGCTGTAATACCAAATTATTAATTTACAGAACTACCTATTTTATTAAATCAACTGAAACCTTATTGGTAATGTGATCCTTGTTTTTACATTCATACCTTTAACTTTTGCAGGTTTCCAGGCCGGCATTTTTTTTATCACCCTTAAGGCTTCTTCTTCAAGTCCATATCCTAAATTTTCTCCGGTTACCTGTGGTGAGATGAGCTTCCCGTTTTCATCCACAATAAAAGTCAACTTAACAGTACCTTCCACGCCCTCGTTGTTTGCTTCAGCGGGATACTCCAGGTTTTTATCAAAATAGCTTTGTAAACCCTTTGAGCCATCGGGAAATGAAGCCATAATATCTACAACAGGATAAACACCGGATGCATCAGCTTGCATTTTCGAGTCCTTACTTGCGCCCATTTCCGGATTTGCAGTTACCTTACCTTTTAATCCTTTTTTTGCAGGGTTGGGTTTTGCCGCACCAGGCTTTGCTGTTGAAGTTGTCATCATCATACTGGTATCCATCGTTACAGGGTCGGCTGCTGGTACAACAGCTATATTAGTAGTATCTGCTATAGTTTCTGTAGTGGTTTGTGCAGTTTCGTTGGTATCATTATTATCACAGGCAATAAACAAACTGCTTAAAAAAAATGAGCTAATGAATAACTTTGCAGTAATGGCATTTATAAATTTCATAATACGTAAAATAGTTTACTATTATCCACATTTTCAAATAGTATGCCAATAAAACGTTAAGATTACAACAGAGGTTGTATGTTGGGTTAGGGGATCATATTATACTTTCTATATTACCGTGCCGTGCGTTGTAAATGCTTTACAGCAAGGGATTACATACTACAGGAGCTTGCTGTAAGAATACTGAAAATAATGAGGATTTAAAGTTGACTTTTTTTGCATTTAGCTGAAAAAAAACAAAGTGGGAAATAAATTGGTCATAATAAAATCACACTGAATGATAAGTAATAGTGCAAAGGAGCAGGTTAAATTAAAATAATTTCATGCCATAATATCCAACCAGCGTAAATACAATACAACGCGTTAAAACACCAATACAGCACCAGGTAACCAGTTTCCTGATATTTGCATGCAAACTTACACCAACAGCTATAGTTACCGGTGCACCCACGGAAACAGTGCCTAAAAAGCCAAGTCCAATAATGCCATACTTATTCCATATGCGGTAAATAACCGGGTGCTTTTGCTTTTGATCCTTTGCTTTGGGAGTTTTATTCTTATTAAAAAAGGTCCGGATCTTATCTCCCAGGAAGGCTGCAATAAATACGCCTGCCAGACCGCCTGTAAGGCTGGCTAAAAATATGGTCCATGGCGATAAGCCAAAAGCAAAACCTGCAGGTATAGCTGCATAAATTTCGAAGGTTGCAAGGCCGGCTACGGTAAGTATTTTTAAGAACATAATTATGGGTAAAGATTGCTATTGATTAATTTTGCGAAATTAGCGGTTTAGGGTAAGAATGATCGTGAAAATTTTCAATTCAATAATTCTCCATTAGTACCGTTAACCCTTTCCTAAAAAAAATCAAAATCATTGCCCTGTACAAGTTTGTAAGTATATTGCCACCAAATAATATATATGAATAAAAATTTTTCCATTGTATTAAATGTGCTGTTGGTTCTTGCTGTTGCCTTCCTGTATTATCATAATTTTTCGGGTAAAAAATCAGAAAAAGTCGCCAAGGTAAGTGATAGCTTTACCAGCAGCAGCAATAATGGTCAGCGTCCGCCAATTGCGTATGTGGAACTCGATTCTTTAAACGCAAACATAACTTATATAAAAGAAAGACGGAAGGAACTGGAAGCGGAGATGAAAGCTATAGATCTTGAACATGAAAATGGTTACCGGGGCCTGCAGTCACAAAAAGATAATTTCCTGAAAAGAGGTGCTGCTATTACTGAGCAGGAAGCCCAGGTTTTTCAGGGCAAATTAATGGATCAGCAACAAAGAATTGACAGTAAAAAACAGGAACAAAGCCAGCGGCTGAATGAGAAAAGTTTTACCATCATGGAAGATATTCAGAAAAAATTAAAAGAATTTTTGAATGAATACAATAAGGATAAAAAATACCTCTATATATTAACCACCGGCACCGGACTCGATTATATGGTTTACAAAGACGAGTCTTTAAATATTACCAACGATGTGATAAAAGGGATGAATGAGAAAATGAAAGCTTCTGGTAAACCATAATTTCATACAATTTCTATATCTTGTTCCGATATAATAGGAATAATTATGCCAGAACAAACTACTTCTTTTAAACCAACACTTGGTTTGTTGGATGCTACTATGATCGTTGCCGGATCCATGATTGGTTCCGGTATTTTTATTGTTAGCGCAGATATTGCCCGTAATGTAGGCAGTGCCGGCTGGTTGATTGCCGTTTGGGTTATTACCGGCTTTATGACATTAACTGCGGCCCTGAGTTACGGCGAGTTGAGCGCCATGTTTCCCAAAGCAGGCGGTCAGTATGTTTACCTGAAAGAAGCTTTTAATCCACTGGCCGGGTTTTTATACGGCTGGAGTTTTTTCACCGTTATTCAAACAGCAACTATTGCAGCAGTGGGAGTGGCATTCAGTAAGTTTGCAGGCTATTTTATCCCGGCACTTGAACTTACAAATGAAAATATTTTACTGCAGATAGGCAGTTTTAAAATATATATTGCCCAACTTGTTTCTATTGTGCTCATCATTTTTCTTACCTATATCAATACCAAGGGTGTTAAAGGTGGCAAAATGATACAGACCAGTTTTACAGTTGTAAAATTGATCTCTCTTTTTGGTCTCATCGCTTTTGGTTTTTTTCTTGCAGCAAACAGCGATGTATGGAATGCAAACTGGGCCGATGGCTGGCAGATGACAAGTCGCAATGCTGAAGGAGCAGTTATTGGCGGAGTAGCTGGTTCAGCTATATTAGGGGCCATTGCAGCTGCAATGGTAGGCTCTATCTTTAGCAGCGATGCCTGGAATAATGTAACCTTTATTGCAGGCGAGGTAAAAAATCCAAAACGTAATATTGGCCTTGCACTTTTCATGGGCACTTTAATTGTTACACTTATTTATGTGCTGGCCAATGTGATGTATTTAAGTGTTATGCCAATGAGTGATATTGCATCGGCACCGCAGGACAGGGTTGCAGTATCAGCCAGCCAGATCATTTTTGGCGATATAGGTACTTATGTAATTGCAGTAATGATCATGATATCAACCTTTGGCTGTAATAATGGCCTGATACTCGCTGGTGCCCGTGTTTACAATGCCATGGCAGTTGATAAACTATTTTTTAAAAAAGCGGCCAACCTTAACAGGCATGCAGTGCCGGAATATGCACTTTGGGCACAATGTATCATGGCTTCTGTTCTTTGCCTGAGTGGTAAATATGGCGACCTGCTGGATATGATCTCCTTTGTAGTGGTTTTATTTTATGCCATTACCATTATTGGTATTTTTAAGCTGCGTAAAACACGGCCCGATGCAGAAAGGCCATATAAAGCTTTTGGATATCCGGTACTTCCGGCAATTTATATTTTGATGGCATTGGTATTTTGTGTGCTCCTCATCAATTTTAAACCGCTGTATGCCGGTATCGGTTTAGGTATTGTGTTACTGGGGATTCCTGTTTACTATCTTTCTATAGGCAACAGTAAAAAAGATTAAGTATATATGGCCGATTTCAATTTTGATAAATTATTCCAGGATCTTATCCGTATAAAAGTTGCGGTAATTGGTGATACAATGCTGGATACGTATTGGTGGGGAAAGGTTGACCGTATCTCTCCCGAAGCGCCGGTTCCAGTTGTAGCAGTCAGTAAAAAAGAGCAGCGCATTGGTGGTGCAGGAAATGTGGCGCTTAATATTGCTGCCCTGGGTGCTGCGGTAAGTATGATCAGTGTTCTGGGTAAAGACGATGATGGTGACCAGTTGAACAGGTTGTTGAGCGAAAATAATATCAATACAAAATATATTGTACAAAGTGAGCATCGCATCACTACCAATAAGATAAGGATCATCAGCCGCAACCAGCATATGATGCGACTTGATGCGGAAGTATCTGATGACCTTGGCACTGAAGATGAAGAGCGGCTGTTATATGCATTTGAAAATTATATTGCGGCAGAAAATCCTGATATCATCATCCTGGAAGATTACAATAAAGGTGTGCTTACCCAAAATGTGATCGGCAGTATTATCAGTTTATGTAAAAAGCATAATATCCTGACTGCTGTAGATCCCAAAAGAAAAAATTTCTTTGCTTATGAAGGGGTGGATATTTTTAAACCCAATTTTAAAGAAGTAAAAGACGGCCTCAATATATTAAGGGACGATATCAATATCAGTGTACTTAAAGATATGCACCTGCTGTTGCAGGATAAACTGAAACACCGCATTTCGCTCATCACCTTATCCGAGAAAGGTGTTTTTTACCAGCACGACAATAATGCATCCATCATACCTACTCATATCCGCAGCATTGCTGATGTAAGTGGTGCCGGTGATACTGTTATTGCTGTTGCCTCGTTGATCTTTGCAGCCACAGGCAGTGCAAAATTAATGGCCGAAATAGCGAACATTGCAGGCGGACTGGTTTGTGAAGAAGTGGGTACTGTTGCTATTGATAAGGCAAAGCTGATGGAAGAGTGTAAAAAATTATTGAGTTAAAGTCTTTAAAAATATACCCCTTGTCATTTCAACGTTCTTTGTCATTTCGACCATCGGGAGAAATCTATATTTAACAACGGAAATCAGAAAGCTCACTTCGCCTGCCTGCCGCAGGCAGGTTCTAAATGACAGTTTTTTTTGAATGAATCTGAGCATGTATTTAAGAATCATTCCCCGTTTTATTTTCTCTTTCCACTTTAAGCTGTTGCCTTTTTTCTGCAAGTGTCAAAAACCTGTTGAAGTTTATAAACAATTCAAAAAATATTTTGGCAACTACAAATATGAGTATAAAAACCCTGCCTGCACCAAAGGTTATGAACATGCTGCCGAGTATCACTACAAACTGCTGCACAAATATCCGCATATAAGGTTCAAACATCAGCCTGCCGGTTGAAATTACTTTGTATTTACCTGAAAGAAAAAAATCGAAAATATTATCCAAAGTATAATAAGCAATGAATATTACCAGCAACAGTTTGCCATGATAGCCAAGCAGGTCGGGTATTTTTGAATAGTTCATTAAAAAAGAGCCATCTGGGACAAGGTCGCTTACGCTAAAAAAGATCTGCGTTTGTATAAACACAAAAAGGCCATAATGAACAATAAAAAAGATAATAAAGAACCAGCCGCTCTGCATTGTGCTGCTTCCGTTGTTTTCCCAAACATCTTTTTTTCTAATAAAGATGGTAACAAAGGCCATTTTAAATACGTTCACAATGCCGATGATGACTGTTTCAAGACAGTAAACTAAAAATATTTCTGAAGCATTCCAGCCTTTAAACCAAACCCCATACAAGGGAATGAGGTTTACAATTATGAGCAGGTATTCAGATACAGTTAATTTTCTTTTAAGCATGTAGATGGTTTGTGCAGTTAAATTAGATAATTTTGGGCAACATTAAATACCCATCAGTACGTATGCAACAATTCTCATTAGCTATACATGGAGGCGCAGGCACCATTTTAAAAGAAGATATGACTGCCGACCTGGAGAAGGCCTATATCAACGGCCTTGAGGAAGCACTGGCAGCAGGCTATGCGGTACTGGAAGAAGGCGGTTCAGCAGTAAATGCGGTCAAAGCATCTATCGTAGTATTGGAAGATAACCTGCTCTTTAATGCCGGCCGTGGAGCAGTATTCACAAAGAAGGGAGTGCAGGAAATGGATGCGGCTATAATGGATGGCAAAGATCTTACGGCAGGCTCGGTTGCAGGAATAAGAAATGTCCGCAATCCTATTGAGCTGGCAACTGAAGTGATGCTTAACAGCAACCATGTTTTTTTAAGCGGAAAGGGTGCTAATGATTTTGCCATCAAGCAGGGAATAAAATTAGAACCTGATGAATATTTTTTCTCACAGTTCAGGTACGACCAATGGAAGGAGATAAGAGACAGCGACAATTATTCACTGGATCATACACATAGGGGCGTGGAAGAACTGATGAAAGATAAAAAATTTGGAACAGTGGGTGCTGTAGCCTGTGATATTAATGGCAATATTGCCGGCGCAACAAGTACTGGTGGCATGACCAATAAAAAATATGGCCGCATTGGCGACAGTCCTTTAATTGGTGCCGGAACCTACGCCAATAATAAAACCTGCGCCATCAGCTGTACCGGCCATGGTGAGCCGTTCATTTGCGCTGTGGCAGCCTACGATGTAAGTGCCTTAATGGAATATAAGGGAATGAGTTTACAGGAAGCTATGCATGAAGTAGTAAATGTAAAGCTTGTGAAGATGGATGGAGAGGGCGGCATGATCGGGATGGATGCAAAGGGTAATGCTGCCATGATCTTTAACAGTGCCGGTATGTATCGTGGAATGCAGAACAGTAGCGGAGAAAAGATAATTGGAATTTATAAAGATTAATTATAGTACTGTCATCCCGAGGCACGAGGGATCTGTTAATCAGTATTACCACATCCCGGCAGATTCCTCACTGTGCCTGCCTGCCGCAAGCAGATTCGGAATAACAACATCAGATACCATGAAAAAATTTGCCATTATAGTTGCAGGCGGAACCGGAACCCGGATGAACAATTCGACACCCAAACAATTTTTATTATTGAAGAGTAAACCTGTTTTATTTTATACCATCAATACTTTTTTGCAGGCCTACGATGACCTGCATATTATTTTGGTTCTGCCTGAAGAATATGTGGCCGCCGGACAGGAGATCATTGATGCATTCTTTGATTACAGCCGTATTCAGATTACAATTGGAGGAAGAACAAGGTTTCACTCGGTACAAAACGGATTGAAATTAGTAAATGAAGAGAGTATTGTGTTTGTGCATGATGCAGTGCGTTGCCTGGTAAGTACTGATCTTATACAGCGTTGTTACCAGGCAGCAATGGAAAGCGGCTCTGCCATACCGGTCACCCCCAGCAAAGACAGTATCCGTATAATTACCGAAGAAGGCAATGAAGCTTTGGACAGGGATAATATCAAACTTATACAAACACCGCAAACCTTTCATAGTAAAATATTACTACCGGCTTACCAGATAGATTATAAAGATAAATTCACCGATGAAGCAACTGTTGTGGAAGCCTTTGGCTTAAAAGTGCAGCTGGTAGAAGGAGAGGAGAATAATTTTAAAATTACCAGGCCCGTTGATTTGTTGATGGCAGTGCATTTACTTAACGATAACTGATCTTATCTCTTTAGCCAGCGAATGGGCGTAGGCAGCCTATTCAATTTAACTGCACTATACTTTTCTTTCACCGCACCAAAGCTGCTGTAAAAAAATGCAAGGCTGCTGATATCACTCCCTTCAAAATCCAGCAGCATATCTTCTCCTGCATGATCCTTAATGAATGCATTGATCAATACATGCGATGCCCCCAGAGTCTTGCCGTTTGGATGATTTCCCACCATAATATAGTATGCCCGCCTGTGCGAAAAAAAGAAAACCGCAGAGGCCAACAATTGACCTTCAACTGTATAAACCCCATAGGTTGTTGCTTTCGCTTTTTTATAAAGCAGGCCATACAGCTTTTCAAACCTGTTATAATCTGCGGCCGGCATTGCAGAAAACTTAGCCGCCTGGGATCCAGACAAAGCTATAACATCCTTTACCGGGATATCTTTATTGGTAATTAATTGCAGTTGTTCTGCTTTTTTAATATTGCGCTTTATATTATCCCGGTAATTTTTAAAGAGAGTTTCATAATCATCATGCAGACTTAAAACATAGTTCATTCTTTCATACAGTTCAAAGCCTTCTGTTTTAAATAGGTTGCCGTGGTTAAAATAAATATCCCAGTATTTAAATTTTGCCGGCACCGCTTTTAAAAAATCATTTACTATTTCTGCAGTTACATTCTTTCCAAAAACACCCAGGCAGGCTGTAAACGGTGGCTGGTATAAATAATGTATGCCGTATTTTTTATTCCAGGTAAGCGGCATTACGGCTTCATAATCGTTCTCCGTATGGAGTCCGATTGAAAGCACGAGGGCTTCCCAGTTTTTTCCCATGCAGTCAAGATAAAAAGAATAGGCATAGATCAATCCGTTTGATGACTTTCTAATACAGTCATCCCATTTCGTTTTATCTATTTGTTGGTATGTGAGATAATTAACAATCACGTTAAAAAGGAATTTGCGGAACTATTTTTTTGAGATTGATATCCTGCAGGTTGATACTGAATGAAATATTTTTTAAAAATCGCTTTTCGGTGATGGTTGATTTAAAATAATCTTTGTACACTTTACTGTACAGCAACGGCACATAAATGTTTACAATATTGCTGAATAAGGATAACTGGAAGCCTGCATCATAAATAAACCTGCCGGTGGCTGCATTTTTTTTCCAGGCATCGGCATAAGTGCCAATATCAACAAATGCTTTTATGGGAAGATTAAATGGTAATACTGCCAATGGGTTTATGGCTTTGGGAATTGTTGTTGTAAAATTGGCGGCCACAAGCCAGTCATCTGTCTTGCCTATCTTATCACTTAAAAGATCGGTGCGTACTTTAAAGCCTCCATCCCTCATCATGATCTGCTGGTTAGAGAATCCTTCAAATTCATTTCGGCCAACAAAATAATTACTGTAGGTATAGTCTTCATAGCCTTTTGGCCCGGTCATATTTAAATGATAGCGGTCAGTTTCAAACTGCTTCAAAAATGTTTTGTCACCCAGGTAAAAAAACTTGCCTGCAAATATCCTTACGTTCATGCCGCCGCTTTTGGCATAATTAAAATAATAATCCCCGGTAAAAGCAAGCCTTGCAAATCCTTCGCCCTGCTCAATCTGTAAAATGCCTTTGTATGGGTATAGCACCCGGTTATTTTCGATCACGAACCTTAACTGGTTAACATACCTTGATTCTGTTGGGTAGGTAATAACATCAACCTGGTTTATCGTGTCCCTTGTAAAGCGTAAACCCTGTTCACTGATCAGGAATGTTTTCCATTGTATGAATTTAGTAATGCTGCTGCGTGGGTTCTTATTGGCAAATACATACTTAATGGATGGAACTATTTTGGAGAAGCGTTGCGCATGTGTTGTATTGGTAGAGTCTGTAAAGTTATCTCCAGAAAAGCTTGCACCTGCAACAGCGAGCTCAAATTTTTGGCCATTGTTACCGGGGTAAAGGATGTAACTTAATCTGCCCAGGCCGTTAAATTGTTTGCTTTTAGTACCATACATTGGCGCTATAACAAACTGGAATTTATTGAGCGGCAATGTATAATTGTGCAACAATACGCCAAGCATCAGCTTATCATAATAATTATAGCCTACAGCCGGGGCTGCAAAAATGTAATTGTGTTTGCTGGTTTCTTTAAGGCTAAAAAAAGAAGTGAAGCGTATATCTTTTTTTATTGCTGATCTTTTCAACTCTCCTTTTTTATCCAACAAAGCAAAACTGGCATCTAAATTTTTTCCGCTTACTTCTTCCATTACTTTTTTAAAATCTTCTGGGTAAGGATGTTTAAACTGCCAGCGTTCGTAGTAGGTTTGCATAGCTTTATCAAAAACTTCCTTCCCCAGTTCATCTTCCAATAGTTTCATCCAGTCACCAGTTTTAATATAAGCGATCATATTGTAGTTGAGTATACTAAACTTTTCACTGCTGGTTTCTATGGGCTGATCTTTTTTAACGCCAATAACAGTTTGCAGCAAAGTATGTTGAATATCTTCCGGCATCCGTTTATTAAGGAAAGCAGATTTTGTTTGAACAATATCAAAACTTGTATTGCCATACTGCTGCAACGAATAGCGATTGTCATAATAGGTGTTCATGCCTTCATCCATCCAGGGATGCCTGCGCTCATGGGTAGCTAAAATAGCCTGGAACCAGTTATGTCCCACTTCATGATTAATTACAAAGTCAAGCATTTTTTCACTGCCACCCGATTCTAATAAGGTAATGGTTGGATATTCCATACCACCGCCATTGCCACCATCAACAACACTAACCACATTATAAGGATATTCACCAAGCCAGTTGCTTTTGGTAAGCACAGCTCTTTTGATCATGGCAATGCTGTTGCGCCATTCCTCAAGATTCTCCCTGTAATAAAAAGCATTCACGCTGATAATTTTCCCCGAAGGTAAAGCGAGTGTATCGGTTTTTACGGTATAAGTTTTATCAGCAAACCAGGCAAAATCAATAACATTATCCTGCTTAAAATTAATAGTTTTAGTTTTTGCAGATGAAGCAACTTTGTTGCCTTCGGCCCATTGCTTTTGTAAGGCTTTACTTTTTGGTTTTTCATCCCTGTTAAAAGACTTCCTGTTCTTCAGCCATTCTTTTTCGCTTTCATTTTGCAGGTTACCGGTTGCAGCAACAACATAGTTCTCCGGTAAGGTGATCTGCACTTCGTAATTACCAAACTCAGCATAAAATTCTCCCTGGTCTACATAGGGCATAGGGTGCCAGCCTTTGTGGTCATATACTGCAGGCTTGGGGTACCACTGCGTGATCCAGTAAGCCTGGTCAACATGTCCCCCACGTGAAAAGGCATAAGGCAGTTTTACATGAAATACTGTTTCAATTTTTGCGTTGGTCTTTGGTGCAATGGGTGTTGGTAATAAAAGCTTCACGATATCCTGGTGCTGGGGATGATCTTCAGTTTTACCAACTTCCCCATTTACTTTAAAATCAAGCCGGTTAATATATCCCCGTTTATCAGCATTGCTGAAATAAAATGCCGTGCTGCCATTTTCAAGCGACTGGTCGGTAAAAGCTGTTTTATCGTTCTTAAAAGCATTAGGCCAAAGATGGATCCAGATAAAATGAAGGGTATCGGGTGAATTATTAAAGTAATCCATTTTTACAAAACCATCGAGGATATTATCAACATCATTGAGTGTAACATCGATCTTATAATTTACCTGTTGTTGCCAGTAGGCAGGAGATTGACTGAATGCAATGGGCAGGTAGCAGTAAAGTAAAATTAATAAGAAGAGTTTTTTCAAGGCAGGTTTGTTTTATCAAAAATAACAAAATCGGCGTAATCTAAGTAACCTCACCCAAACCCTGACCAAAGGAGAGGGCTTTAGAATCTGCTATGACAGAAAAATCCTGGAAATAACAGGCTGTTGCTCCCTCTCCTTTGGAGAGGGCTGGGGTGAGGTCACACCTCAGCTATTTACCCTTACCCGATAAGATTATTTTTATAGTGTGCAGCATTATTTTAAAATCCAATGCAAGCGAAACGTTTTCGATATAAACCAGGTCGTAAGGCATGCGTTCAATCATTTCATTCACTGATTCGGCATAACCATATTTTACCATGCCCCAACTGCTGAGGCCGGGCTTTACTTTAAGCAGGTAATTATATTCCGGGTGTTGTTTAACAATCTGGTTGATATAAAATTTCCTTTCGGGTCTTGGGCCTACCAGGCTCATTTCGCCTTTAATGATATTCCATAATTGGGGCAACTCATCAAGCCTCCATTTGCGCATTACTTTACCCCATTTGGTAATGCGTGGATCATTATCGCTGCTCAGTTCCGGACCATGCTGTTCTGCATTGGGTATCATGCTGCGGAATTTTATCATGGTGAACGGGCGGCCTTTATAACCTATTCGTTCCTGCAAATAAAATAAACTTCCTTTTGAAGATAGTTTTACCCGGATTGCTGTATAAACGAATAAAGGCAGCAGGATGATAATGCTTAAAATACTTGCAGCAACATCAATTAATCTTTTAAAATGTTGTTGCCATGGCGGCATCAGTCCTGTTTGTAATTCAATCAATGGAATACCAAGTACGTTATTGGTTTTTACAGAGCCGCTGATGATATCTACTGTATCGGCAGTAAGTTTTATATTCACTTCACTATCACTCAGCTGTTGTAAGATTTTTTCCAACTGGTCTCTTTCTTTTTTTTCTACAGCAATAATTACTTCTTCAATTTTATGGGAAGCAATGATCCTGCCTGCTTCATCAGCTTTTCCTAAATGTATCATGCCCCCGGGCAGGTCATTGCCTGTATTGCCATTGGTATTCACAAAACCGGCAATGCGGTAACCTGTTTTTTCTTCATTATTGATTATGGAATTATAAAGATTGGCAGCATTGGTACTGGAGCCAATGATGAGGGTTTTAAAAAAAACGGAACCATTATTTAATTGAGATTTTGCGGAGTTTAAGAACAACAGCCTGATGAAATACGTAATGATGGTTTGTATCCACCAAAGCGAAGTGAATTCTTTATAATAGATAGAATAATCTCCTGTTACATCGTAAAGTAAGAAGAAGAACAGGATAAAGATGCTGGCAAAAAATGTATAAATAAAAATATTGAAGAACTCTATTAATCTGGATTTATGATACAGGTTATTATAACTGCCAACCAGATAGTAAACCACAAGCCAGGTAAGGGGCAATACCGCCAGGCCAATATAAAAACGGGGACCAATAACAAATGGTTCCTGTATTATCTCTTTTCTTACAAAATAAAAACAGACCCAGGAAAGTGTGGCAGCAATATAATCGCCTAACGCATACCAACGGATATTTATTCTGGGTTGATTCAATTTGCTGTATTCGGTTTTTAGAAAATAGTTTTCAGTTATTAATGATGTGTAGTGTTACCAATCTTTTCTAAAATAAGATGGGCAACTTCCATGGCACGAAAACCGTCTACCACGCTTACCGGTGTTTCTGTATTGTTTACAATTGCATTACGAAATTCTTCCAGTTCCATTTTAATAGCATTGATCTCTTTTACAGGTGGATTGGCTATGGCAATTGTTTTTTTACCATTGTTCGTTTCAATATCAAATGTAAAAACATTGGATTCGCCCGGCGTGTTCAAATGGATGATCTCCGTTTTCTTTTCCAGGAAATCGATGCCGATATAAGCATCTTTCTGGAACAGGCGCATCTTGCGCATTTTTTTCATCGATATCCGGCTGCTGGTAAGGTTGGCTACACAGCCATTATCAAATTCTATGCGTACGTTGGCAATATCAGGCGTATCGCTCATTACGGCCACGCCATTGGCACTAATATAATTGACATTGCTTTTTACAAGACTTAAAATGATATCAATGTCGTGGATCATCAGGTCGAGTATCACGCTCACATCTGTACCCCTGGGATTGAACTGTGCAAGGCGGTGCACTTCTATGAACATCGGTTGCAACACCTGGTCCTTCAATGCAAGAAAAGCGGGATTAAAACGTTCAACATGCCCTACCTGGAATTTTATATTTGCCTCTTTTGCAAGTTTCACCAGTGTCTTGGCTTCCTCCATGGTATTGGCTAAAGGTTTTTCAACAAAAACATGTTTACCTTTTTTTATGGCCAGTTCGCAAAGTTCAAAGTGAAATGAAGTGGGCGCTACAATATCGAGCGCATCGCAGGCATCAATGAGTTTTTCAACATCATCAAAGCGGGGGATGTTATATTTTTGAGCAACCTGCGCTGCATTTGTATCATCAGTATCGCTGAAACCAACCAACTCAACGCCTTCAATTGTTGCCCAGTTGTTTAAATGGAATTTACCCAAATGTCCTGCTCCTATAACTCCAATTTTAAGCATGATATGTTTGCGGTAGTTTATATTGTGAAGTCAAAATCAAAAATCAAAAGTCAAAAATCAAAAAGGGAAATTCAAAATTTGGAGGCTCTTCCTTTTTACTTTTGAATTTTTACTTATTGCTATGCTTCCTCCCAGAATCCCATTTTTCCGAATTTCTCGATCCGTTGTTCAATTCGTTTTTCAGGATCAATGGTTTTTAATTCCTTTAAAACCGGCAGTAAATAATTTTTTAAAGTATCGGCGGCTCCCTTGTAATCCCAATGTGCACCACCCAGTGGTTCGGGGATAACACCATCTACCAGGCCAAAGCCCAGCATATCTTCACCTGTTAATTTTAATTGTTCTGCGGCGGTCTCTTTTTTATCCCAGCTGCGCCATAAGATACTGCTGCAACTTTCAGGAGAGATAACTGTGTACCAGGTATTTTCCATCATAAAAACTTTATCGCCTACACCAATGCCTAATGCCCCGCCACTGGCTCCTTCACCAATGATGACACAGATAACAGGCACTTTCAGTCTTATCATTTCGTAAATATTGCGGGCAATGGCTTCACCCTGTCCTCTTTCTTCGGCTTCTAAACCCGGGTAAGCACCTGGTGTATCAATTAAAGTGATCACGGGCTTATTGAATTTTTCGGCCAGTTTCATCAGCCTCAGGGCCTTGCGGTATCCTTCGGGATTTGCCATTCCAAAATTCCTGAGCTGTCTTGTTTTGGTATTCGATCCTTTTTGCTGGCCAATGATCATCACTGTTTCTCCGCCCAATTGTGCAAAACCGCCTACCATCGCTTTATCATCCTTCACATTCCTGTCGCCATGCAGTTCAATAAAATTGCTGCACATATTTTCGATGTACTTAAGTGTATAGGGCCTGTCGGGATGCCGGCTTAACTGAACTTTCTGCCAGGGAGTTACATTTGCTGTAAGGTGTTTTTTCGTTTCAACGATCCTTTCTTCAAGCATGGCAATGGCCCCGCTCATATTTGTTTTTGATTTTTCCGAGGTGATCTTCAGCTGTTCTATCTGGTCATATAATTCTTTGATGGGTTTTTCAAAGTCGAGGAACTGTCTTTTTTTAAGGTCGATCATGTAGCTGTTTAGAATTTAGATTTACAATTTAATCATATTTGATTAACTCGTTGCTGTAAGATAGTTTGTAAAATTAGGGGTTACAATTTTTTTATAAAAGTTTTGGAACGGAAATATAAGAAACCTATCTTTGCCGTCCTGAAAAATGAGATGAAAGTCAAATATTTGAACGAAACTCAGTACTTGGGCAGTTGGATCGGTAGTTCAGTTGGTTAGAATGCTGCCCTGTCACGGCAGAGGTCGCGGGTTCGAGTCCCGTCCGGTCCGCTCTAATAAGAATCATACCCACGCTGGTCGTGGGTTTTTCTTTTAGCAGAAACTGAAACGGAAGCTGAAAAACTGATTTACCCCATTTCAATCCTGTTTCCTACCTCTAACATAAGGTTTGTATCAGCGTCACTTTTAATGTATTTCTGTAGGGTTGTAATCTTCTTGTGTCTGGTGATTTTCATTACTTGGTGATAAGGAAGTCCATGATCAACTAATAGGGTCGCCAAGGTTCTTCTGGCGGTATGAATTACCACCATTTGATATTTATGTTTCATCTGTCTTACCTCCATTCGTGCCTTGGAATATCTTCAAAGCGGTTTTTTGTGAGCGAAAAAGATTGTTGTAAATAATGCTGCAAAAACTTCATAATTGTGTAAATCTTTTCCATAATTATGTAACTGTTTAAATGCTTTGTTCTCATAAATTTATACGCTGAAATAATGGTCTATGCCAGCTTAAATACTTAACAGATGCAGTATTTTAGTTTGGTAAAATTGTTTTAATTTTGATATAATGAAAAAAGCAGTAGTCATCTTATTAATGCTCATCTATGGTTCCGCAACTATGGGTGCTACAGTGCATCTGCACTACTGCATGAATGAATTTGTAGGCTGGAGCTTACTTCACAGTAAAGATGAGAAATGCGGCAAATGCGGAATGAAGGAAAAAGATAAAGAGGGATGCTGCAAAGATGAACACAAGCAAATCAAACTAAAAACTGACCATCCAAAAGCGGGGTTAACAGCATTTGTTTCTATAATTATGGCTCCGGCTATAACGACTCCTGTTCCCGACTTTAATTTTCAGCCATTCTTAAAAATTACAGAAAGATATTTTCATTGCCATGCACCGCCAGGTATTGGTGAAATAAAGCTACATGCTCTCCATTGCGTTTTCCTTATTTGATTTATTGATTGTAAATGATGTGCCGGCACTTTCCTGTGTATCGGCTATTGGTGCATCCGTGTACCTGACTATTTATTAATCATAAAATCGAATACAAAATGAAATCTCTTCTTTTATTTATAGCCGTTGCATTAATGTCAACTTCTATATCCCATGCACAAATTAAAAATGCCAAAACAGAAACTGTAAAAGTGTATGGCAATTGTGGTATGTGCAAAACAACCATTGAAAAAGCAGGCAGCAAAAAAAAGCTGTATAAAACTAATTGGAACGAGGAAACTAAAATGGCCAGCATTACTTATGACAGTAAGAAATCAAGTGCTGATGAGGTATTGAAAAGCATAGCACTCTCGGGCTATGATAATGTAAACTACCTGGCTCCTGATGATGCGTATAACAAACTGCATGGTTGCTGCAAATATGATAGGGAGAAGAAAGCAGTAGTAAAAACTAATGCGACATCTGTGGCCGATAAAGCGGCACCAATGTTAGATCACGGTAACCATACACAGGGGAATAAAGCAATGGATATGCAGGAAGCCAGTCAGTTAAAGGCAGTTTATGATAACTATTTTGCCCTGAAAGATGCTTTGGTAAAAACTGATGGAGCAACGGCTTCGGCAAAGGGGTCAGCACTGCTAACTGCATTAAATGTTGTTGAAATGGGAAAACTCAAACCGGAAGAACATGAAGTGTGGATGAAGATTGAAAAAAGTCTGAAGACTGATGCACAAAAAATTAAAGAAAACAAAGACCCCGAAAATCAGCGGGAACATTTTATGTCCCTTTCGAAAAATATGTATGAACTGGTAAAAGCATCAAAACCTGCCGGAACAGTTTACTATCAGTATTGCCCGATGGCGAATGACGGGAAAGGCGCCAACTGGCTCAGTAAAGAAAATGCAATTAAAAATCCTTATTACGGTTCTCAAATGCTTTCCTGCGGGAAAACAGTGGAAACTATTAAACAATAAAATTTAATACGATGATAAAAATACTGATTAGTTCTATTATGATATTCGCTTCTTTAATAGCAAATGCACAAATCACCAAAGCAGAATTAACAGCTACAGGCCTTACTTGCTCCATGTGTTCTAAAGCTACTTACAAACAATTGACCTCTTTACCGGAAGTTGAAAAGGTAGAAACTGATCTAAATAAAACAGTATTCATTCTTTACTTTAAAAATGGGAGTACTGTCAACGTAGGAGACCTTAAAAAGAAAGTAGAAGATGCAGGGTTTTCTGTTGGTGAATTAGTGGTTGTATTCAATTTCAATAATCAGAAAGCAGAAAACAACAGTTCATTTACACAAGATAACATCACGTATACTTTTATGGATACCAAACCCGGTGTTTTAGCGGGAGAAGTGAAAGTGAAAATCTTAGATAAAGGATTCGTTGTTGAAAAAGAGTATAAGAAACTTTTAAAGATGACTAAGCAATATCCTACTTATGCAAAAGCAAGCAATAATTTATATCACATCAAAACACTATAATATGAAGAAATTGCTTTTTGTATTAGCTGTTTTTGTTTCATCGGGTGCTTCTGCCCAGGAGTTGTTTGTATTTACCGAGCCAGCAAGCAATATGCCTGCAAAATCATTAGGCATAAGAGATATGAATGCTTTTATGTTTGAAAAAGATGGTAAACTTAATTACCATAATATGCCGGAGCTGATGTGGGGTATCAATAAAAAATGGATGGTGCATATGCAGGGCTTTATCAGTAACCGGCAGGAAGGTGGATTAAAAGTAGAAGGTGGTAGTTTTTATGCCAAGTATCGTTTCCTGAGTAAAGATGCTATTCAAAGCCATTTTCGAATGGCGATGTACGGGAGATATAGCATCAATAATGCTGATATACACCAGCAGGAGATTGAGGCCATGGGTCACAATACCGGTTACGAAACTGGTTTAATTGTTACGCAATTATTACACAAGATTGCTATCAGTGGTTCACTTAGTTATGAAAGGGCATTAGATAATAAACCGCGGTATAAGTTCCCAACAAATGAGAGTAATAGTGCCGTTAATTATACTTTATCAGTAGGTAAACTGATGTTACCCAAAGTATATAAAGATTATAAGCAAACCAATATGAACCTGATGCTGGAATTGCTGGGCCAGCGGCTAAATGATAATGGAAAATCATATCTCGACATCGCCCCATCTGTACAATTCATCATCAACAGCCAGGCAAGAGTAGATATTGCATACCGGCAGGAATTGTATTCTACAATGAAACGTACAGCACCCAACGGCATCGTATTAAAATTTGAGTACACTTTTTTTAATGTTTTTAAATAGCAATAAAATGAAACAACTTCTCACAATAATCTTAATCGGATTTTCAACTTGCCTTTTTTCACAGGACAAAGTAAGTTTCTTAACACCGCCCCCAAGCCCAGAAGCATCCTTTACCCAGGAGTTGGTAAAAGGTGAAATAACAATTACCTATAGCCGGCCATTAGCCAGGGGAAGAAAGATATTTGGCGGGCTGGTTCCGTTTGATAGCTTATGGCGAACGGGTGCAAGTGGAGCCACAACTGTTCATTTAACGGAACAAATGATAATAGGCGATAAAACCATCAATGCAGGTAAGTATACATTGTTTACTATACCTGGCGAAAAGGAATGGACTATTATCATTAATGCCGATACAACCTTGCATGGGTCTTTTGGATACGATAGTAAAAAGGATATACATCGTTTTAAAGTGCAACCGGTAAAAGCGGAAAAATATCGTGAAGCATTTACCATTGACCTGAATGAAATAACAAGAACCGGTGATGGGTTTCTTTCCCTCACCTGGGAAAATACAGTGATTAAAATACCACTCAAAAGCCCGGTGGATGAAAAAGCAATAGCTGATATCAACTCGAGGCTGATAAATAATAAAGAGCAAAATGCTGAACTGTTTTACCAGGCAGCTAACTATTATTATTTAACCGGAAGAGATTTACAGCAAGCCGCTTCATGGGTTGAAGAAGCTGAAAAAGCAGACAAAGAGAATTTCAATTACCCAAACCTGCTGCAAAAGATTCTGGCCGACCAGAAAGATTATAAGGCTGCTATTGCTGCGGCAAAAAGAGCAGTTCTATTGGGCGAAAAGAAGAATATGACCAATGCAGTTAAAGCATTGAATAAACGGATAGCTGAATGGGAAACTAAATAAAATAGTTTTTAAAATTAATTCATCATCAACTAAATCTTTTAAAATGAAAAATATAATTCTTGCTGTCTTTGTAATGGGTTTTGCATTTATTTCTTGCAATTCAAACACAGATAAATCAAAAGATACAAAAACTGAAAAAGAAAACACGCCCACAGAACAAGTGTATGCCTGCAAAATGCACCCGGAAGTAACCGGAAATAAAGGGGAGAAATGTCCTAAATGCGGTATGGAACTCACCGAGCCGGTAAAAAAGGAAGGATCTTCTATAGAGAAATCTGATTCAACTTCCACTGCAATGGTTATGCCTGCTGATTTTTCTATCAAAGAAATAGTGAGTAATTATTTGAAATTAAAAAATGCCTTAACCAAAGACGATTCAAAAAATGCAGCAGCGGCGGGCAATGCCATAGTAGCTAACCTGGCTGCACTGGAAGCAAACAGTTTACCTGCGGCACAGAAAAAAGTTTTTACTGATGTGGCAGATGATGCCAAAGAACATGCGGAACATATTGGTGCCAACGCTGGTAAGTTAAACCACCAGAGAGAGCATTTTGCTACGCTTAGTAAAGATGTAAATGATCTGATAAAAACTTTTGGGGCAGGGCAAAAAATATATGTGGACTTTTGCCCTATGTATAATGATGGTAAAGGCGCTATCTGGCTCAGTGAAATCAAAGAAATAAAAAATCCATATTACGGCAGTAAAATGTTAACCTGTGGTTCTGTAACGAAAGAGTTGTAAGATGAAAAGAATTTTCAGAAAAATATTAATCATTGGGGTTGTTATTTTCTTACTGATGCAGTTGTACCAACCAGGCCGTAATAAAGATAATGGGGCAGTGTTACCATCGCATATTACTAAGCTATACCATGTTCCCGATAGTGTACAGGTAATATTGGCTGCCACATGTTATGATTGCCACAGCAACAATACTAAGTACCCGTGGTATTCGTACATACAACCAGCCCGGTTTATTATGGAAAGGCATATCAGGAATGGCAAGAAGGATCTGAATTTCAGTGAATTTGGAAATTATTCAAAGCGCAGGCAGGAGAGTAAGTTAGAGCGTATCATCAAACAGGTAAAATCAGGGGAAATGCCTTTGACTTCTTACACTATTCTTCATAAAAATTCAAAACTAACTTCTAAACAAAAGGAAACTATAATAAACTGGATTGATAGCATTTTAAAAAGTAATGAATAAGAAGATGAAACAAGCATAAGTTTAAAAAATACACAAGAAATTCTTGTAAGCCAACAAGCAAAGGTATAGCAGATGAAAAAAAATTAGTAGAAAGGTCAGGTATATCAATTTTAAAATATAAGAAAATGAAAAAAATATTTTTAATGGTTTTTGGGCTGATAATATATTCGTTTGCCTGGTCTCAACCAGTAACCTATACATGCCCCATGCATCCAGAAATTCATGCTGCCAGGCCAGGAAAATGCCCAAAGTGCGGTATGACACTGGTGAAAGAAAAAACTAAACCTGTTAAGAAGCCTGTAGTACAGAAAAAAGCTCCTGCTCCTGTGAATTCAAATAAGCAGGTACAGCCTGTAACCTATACTTGCCCTATGCATCCCGAGATACATGCATCCAAACCAGGAAACTGCCCAAAGTGTGGAATGAAACTGGTAATAGAAAAAGCAAAAGCTGTAAAAGCACCTGTAGTACAGAAACCGGACGAATTGAAAATGCGGGAAGATACGATGCAGGTAAAATCAAATATGGATCAACCTGTAACCTGGACCTGTCCCATGCATCCGGAGATACATACCGATAAGCCGGGCAATTGTCCTAAGTGCGGTATGAAATTAATTGAGGAAAAAACAAAAGCTGTTTCCAGCCCATCAAATAATGAGCAGCCTGCAATCTGGACCTGTCCCATGCATTCAGAGATACAATCTGATAAACCGGGTAACTGTCCTAAATGCGGAATGAAATTGGTAAAAGAAAAACCAAAGGCGAATATGGATGGCATGAACATGGATGGAATGGATGACAACAGTGCCACTATTGAAAATATAAAAATTGCAAAGGCAAACTTAGGGCCCATCAAAACAATTGTAAATAATACTCCGCCCCGCACGGTGCGCTACGATTTATATATCAGGGATACCATGGTAACTTTTGGAAATAAATCAAAACGTGCCATTGCAGTAAATGGCCAGATACCCATGCCTACTCTTACTTTCACCGAGGGCGATACAGCAGAAATATGGGTGCATAATGAATTAAATGAGGAAACTTCCATGCACTGGCATGGGCTTTTTTTACCTAATAAAATGGATGGTGTTCCCTTTCTTACACAAATGCCTATTAAGCCGGGTGCAACCTATTTATATAAGTATCCCATCATTCAGCACGGCACACATTGGTATCATAGTCATAGTGGTTTGCAGGAACAAATTGGTATGTATGGCTCTTTTATTATGAATAAAAGAAATGAATGGGATATTCCTACAATCCCGGTTGTGTTAAGTGAATGGACAGACATGAAACCCGAAGAAGTACATCGCAGCCTGAAGGGAGCTACCGATTGGTTTGCCATCCAAAAAGGAAGTACTCAAAGCTATTCAGAAGCTATAAAAAAAGGACATTTTAAAACTAAAGTTACCAACGAATGGAAACGGATGAATGCCATGGATGTAAGCGATGTGTTTTATGATAATTTTTTAATTAACGGGAAAAATCAGGCGGAATACCCCCAGTTTAAAGGAGGTGATAAGGTAAGGCTGCGGATAGCTAATGGCGGAGCTTCCGATTATTTTTGGCTCACCTATGCCGGTGGAAAGATAACAGTGGTAGCCAGTGATGGTAATGATGTAGAGCCCGTAGAAGTTGACCGGCTGATCATCGCAGTATCTGAAACCTATGATGTAGTGGTGACAATTCCTGCAGACAGCACCGCTTATGAATTTTTAGTAACACCGGAAGACAGGACAAAATCGGCTTCCTTATGGCTGGGCAGCGGTATTAAACAACTGGCATCACCTTTACCAAAGCTGAAATATTTTGCGGGAATGAAAATGATGAACGACATGATGGATATGAATGGTAACCTGGTAGAAATGAAAGGAATGGAAATGACAAACCAGGTAATGGATATGAATACTGTTATGTACCCGGAAATAACCGGCCCTGAAAATCCAAAGGATACAATGAATGCAGGAGGCATGGATATGAAAATGCCGGCCACTTCCCAGGAAGGGAACCATAGTGATCACAATATGGCTGGGATGGATACGGGAGGTGCTGCCGATATTGTTACCCTTAATTATGCTATGTTACGGGCTCCTGAAAAAACTACTTTGCCAGCAGGGCCCTGGAAAGAATTGAAATTTGACCTGACAGGAAATATGAACCGTTATGTATGGAGCCTGGACAATAAAGTAGTTTCAGAATCGGATAAGATACTTATCAGGAAAGGAGAAAACATAAGAATTATACTTTTCAATAACAGCATGATGCGCCACCCCATGCACCTGCACGGACACGATTTCAGGTTGCTTAGCCAACAGGGTGAATATGCTATTATGAAAAATATAATAGACATTATGCCTATGGAAAATGATACGCTGGAATTTGCAGCCAATGAAAAAGGTGGGGATTGGTTTTTTCATTGCCATATTTTATATCACATGATGAGCGGAATGGGCCGTGTTTTCAGTTACGATAATCCATTGGTTGATAAAACAGACATTACCGATCCTAAAGTAGCCCGCCGTGGCCTGAATGCTGATGATAGAAGATTCCATCTTATGGGACGTGCAGCATTGGAAACTAATGGGAGTGACGGAGAATTTATGTTGGCACAAACCCGTTGGAAATTAAGCACACTCTGGCATTTAGGCTTTCATGATAAGCATGGGTACGAAAGCGAAACCATGTTTGGCCGCTACCTTGGCAGAAACCAATGGATATTCCCCTATGTAGGTTTTGATTATCATTTTAAAATGGAAGGCGGCCCCAAAAATATATTTGGTAATGAAGAAAAAAACTGGTTTGGCCAAACCAGTAACAAAACCAGGCGGGCCTATATCGTAGCCGGTGTGGCTTATACTTTACCAATGTTGTTTATAGCTGATGCAAGAGTTGATGGTAATGGTAAATTTCGTTTCCAGTTTAGCAGGGAAGATATACCAATTACCAGCCGTTTACGTTTTGCTATGATGATAAACACGGATAAAGAATACATGGCGGGGTTCAGGTATATTGTTACAAAATATTTTAACCTCTCTACGCACTATGACAGTGATATGGGTATAGGAGCGGGTATTACAATTACTTACTAAGGCGATTTAAGATTGAGTCTCCTTAGTAAATGATGTGTGAATGATGCAATCATTTGCCGGAATTGTGTAATGCTTAGCGGCATTAACGGACTTAAATTGATATGCAGATCAAAATAACTATTTAGGGGTAATAGAAAATAAAAAGAGAAAAATCATTTCTAATACTGATTAAACTCATTGTTGCTATACTTCAACAAGTACATATTGCAATGTAAATGTTGGGTAAATACAATAGGGGATGAAGCGTATTCATGTTCACCGTTTAATCAACATGCGGTTTTTCCAATCATAAAGGTTCCGGTGCTTAAGCCTGAAGAACGGGTGGATTTTATTTTAAATAATCTTTAGTTGTGAAAACCATAACAAAAAATACAGACATTAATTCCAGTAGCGTAAATGATATAACGCTTCACACAGCAACTATAGAAGAGGCTACGGTATTACTTAATAGTAATACTGAACAAGGTTTAAGCATTGATGAAGCTAAAGAAAGGCTTGAGCTCCACGGGTTAAATACCATTGCCGAAGCAAAGACCGTAAGTCCATTTAAAATTTTAGCTAACCAATTCAAAAGCCCCATTGTTTTTCTGTTATTATTTGCAGCAGGCATGTCTTTTTGGTTTAAGGAATGGTTGGATGGTACTGCTATCTTACTCGTTCTTGTCATCAATGCAGCCATTGGTTTTTATATGGAGTTTAAAGCACAGAAGTCTGTGATGGCTTTAAAAAAACTCTCTTCTATTCCAGCAAAAGTACTTCGTGACGGCAAATTGTTTGAAATCAATGCCGAAGAAATTGTACCGGGCGATATTGTATTTACTGAAGCAGGTGATATGATACCGGCAGATGGCAGAATATATAAAGCTGCCCAATTACTGATCGACGAATCAGCACTCACCGGAGAGTCAGTTCCGGTAGAGAAAAAAGATGCTGTTCTTGCCGAATCAACCATCCTTGGCGACCGCACCAATATGGCTTTTAAAGCTACTCATGTTTCCAAAGGCAATGCCCATATACTGGTAGGTTATACAGGCATGAAAACCGAATTAGGAAAGATAGCCAACCTTGTTCATTCATCTAAGCAGGCTGCAACGCCATTAGAAAAGAAACTGGAAGAATTTAGTAAAAAACTGATAAAAATTACCATTGCTTTAGTACTGATTATTTTTATAATAGGGTTAATTAATGGCGAGGGAATTATTGCCATGTTGCAAACTACTGTAGCACTTGCGGTTGCCGCCATTCCCGAGGGATTACCTATTGTGGCAACCATGACTTTAGCGCAGGGCATGCTAAAAATGTCCCGATACAATGTGATTGTCAAAAAGCTTTCTGCTGTTGAAACATTAGGTGGAACCAACGTGATTTGCACCGATAAAACCGGTACGCTTACGCAGAATAAAATGGAAGTGGTATTTGTTGAAACAACTACCGGCACATGGAAAAAAGATGTTCCCTTTACCGGCAATAAGGAGCAGTTGGAATTGGTTTACAAATGTGCTGTTTTATGTAACACAGCTGATATTCAAACATCAGAAAAAGATGCAAAGGAAATTGGTGATCCTTTGGAAATAGCCTTGCTGAAATTTTCAAATGATAAGGGTGAAGACATTGATAAAGTACGCAAAGACTTTTTAAAAAAAGAGGAAGAGCCTTTCTCCAGCGAAACAAAGATCATGTCCACGTTGCATGAACACGATGGTAAATATTATCTTTTTGCTAAAGGCGCTCCTGAAGAATTATTGCTGAAGTGTACACAGATTTATGAAGATAGCGAGGTGGCTATGAACACAACAAAAAGGAAACATTGGTTGTCAACAGCAGAAAAATTTTCTGCATCCGGTCATCGCATGATTGCCATGGCATACCGAAAGATGGATGCTGCGCCTGTCTCATTAACAGATGACCTGGTTTTTCTTGGGCTTGTTGGCATGATTGATCCGCCAAGACCTGAAGTGCAGGCCGCCATCAACGATTGTAAAACAGCTGGCATTAAAGTGGTTATGATCACAGGCGATCATCCTTCCACTGCTCATTATATAGGAACCCAACTAGGCATATCAAAAGAAGATGAAGTTCCTGTGATTGGAAACGATATGAAAGAATTTGAGGAGTTAAGTGAAGATGAAAAACAGCGCTGGATCAACACTTCCGTTTTTGCCCGTGTTAATCCAAAGCATAAGCTAGATCTGGTAAAAGTTTTCCAGGAAAAGGGGTACGTAGTGGGCATGACTGGTGATGGTGTAAATGATGCACCCGCCATTAAGAAATCTGATATCGGTATTGCTATGGGGCTTCGGGGAACACAGGTAGCTCAGGAAGTTTCAGATATGGTGTTGAAAGATGATTCCTTTTCATCTATTGTGGTAGCCATCAAACAGGGGCGTATTATTTTTGAGAACATTAAAAAATTTGTAACCTTCCTTCTTTCATGTAACCTGAGTGAATTGCTGGTAATAGCTATTATAGCTATTCTGAATTTGAAATTCCAGTTATTGCCTCTGCAAATACTTTTTATAAATCTTATTACCGACCTTTTACCTGCGCTGGCTTTGGGTCTTATCAAAGGGAGTGCTGATATAATGAAGCTGCCTCCCCGAAAATCATCCGAACCTATAATTGATAAAAGCCGCTGGAAACTTATTTTCTTTTATGCAATAGTTATAGGATCAGTAAGCACAGGTGCAGTGGTTTTCAATCACTATGCATACCATAATGGGGAGCCCTGGGATACTGCCATGTGCAACAACATCTTATTCTTTACCCTTATTTTTTGCCAGCTTTTTCATGTATTTAATATGGGTAGCGGACCATTTTTTAATAACGAGGTTATTAAAAGTAAATATGTCTGGTTTTCAGTATTAGGAAGCATTGCTATTTTAATTGGTGTGGTACAAATTTCCTATGTGCGGGAGGCACTGAATATTATCTCTATGAGCATGCAGGAATGGATTATCATTCTTTCAGCAAGTATTAGTTCCGTCATCATAATACAGGTAGCAAAGTCTTTGAAACTTTTTAAACACAAATAAGAATCAAAATAGAATTAAGAAAAACGGGAAAAAGAGGAACAGAGATCAGCATGATGATGGTGGATATTGCTTAAAAGCATTTTCTACAAATTTTTATAACAATATATTTTTTATTCACAAAAATCAATAAGATGAAACAACTACTTTTTACAGGATTTATCCTCTTATCTTTTGTTCTTACTGCCTGCGATGGTAGCAATCACAGCAAAGAAAATCCTGCTACAGCTACAGACAAAAATGAACAATTAGCCAATGATGAAATGTACACTTGTACCATGCACAACGAAGTAATGAGCGACCATGAAGGTGAATGCCCTAAGTGCGGCATGAAGCTCCAAAAACAAAAGATGACAGATGCACAAATGAAAATGATGAAAGAAGGTACATACACAAAGCCAAAAGGATAAATACAATCTATCTGGCAACAGTGAAACTGAAGACCGGGCAACAGAGGTTCTGAAGGTATTTTTAAATCTATATATTATGGCAGAAAAAAATTATGAGACCTGCATTGCCGCATGTGAAGCATGTGCAGAAGCCTGTGACACCTGTGGTAATCAATGCAAGGGAAATTCTGAAATGGAACAATGCGAAAAATTGTGCAGGGCTTGCGCTGATGCTTGCCGCAAATGTGCTGATGAATGCAGAAGTATGAGTAGTACAGCTTCTCAAACAGCACAGCAATGTGCCGATGCCTGCCGTGCATGTGCCGAAGAATGCGAAAAATATGACAACGAAATGTGCAAAAAATGCGCAGAAGAATGCAAAAAATGTGAGGCAGAATGTAAAAAGATGGCGGCTTAAAGTTTTTAACTAACAGGCTATTAGTAAATAATATACTTATAGCCTGTTAGAAAATTTATTTTATTATGCAAGATTGTTGTGGCGCAATGGGACCCATGATGTGGCTATGGATTTTAGCAGACATAGCTCTTTTAGTGGTTCTCCTTATCTGGATTGTAAAGCAGACAAAGAAGTAAATATGGAAAATTTAAAGGCAACAGCATTGATAGTGCCGGTCATTGCACTAATCCTCATTATTATTCTGTACCTGCAATTATTAAAGCATTCCAATAGTCGTAGCGTTTTTAAAAGAGTAACCTACTTGATAATATCATTTTCCTTGCTGCTCAATTTCGCATGGGAGATGTTGCAGATGCCTTTATTCCTTAACATGTTACCGGGTTGGCAATCTACCCTGTTTTGCATACTTGCTTCTGTAGCAGATACCATCATGGTACTTTTAATCTATTATGGGTTTGCATTGCTGTATAATAATAACTGGTGGATGATCAGGCCAGGGCCCTACCGGTTGATGATACTTGTATTGACCGGAGGCGCAGGTGCTGTGCTGGCTGAACTGCGGCATATTAATTTGGGTACCTGGGGTTATTCAACACATATGCCAATGATACCGGGTTTAAAAGTGGGCCTGGTACCAGTATTACAGTTTATGCTTTTGCCAGGCGTCATTTATTTTCTGGCAATAAGTTTCAAAAACAAAAATTAAAATCAATTGATAAAAATTAAAATTAAAAGATGAAAAAAGTAATTTTTCCCATTACAATCGTTATCGTCCTCGCTGTTGTTTCCTGTAACAGCAATAACCAGTCAGGAATAATTATTAACTAATGCCCTCATTCCCTCTCCTTGGGAGAGGTAATGAGGGTAAGGCTAAAATAAAAATCATGATCCCAAAAATTATTTCCTGGTCTTTAAAAAACCGCTACATCGTTTTGCTGATTGCCACTGGTTTGTTTGTGTGGGGAATATTCAATATTCAGAAGAACCCCATCGATGCCATACCCGACCTCAGCGAAAACCAGGTGATCGTATTCACTGAATGGATGGGCCGAGGTCCGCAAATTATGGAGGACCAGGTAACTTATCCATTGGTTAGTAATCTTCAGGGTATTCCCAAAGTGAAAAACATCCGGGGTACATCCATGTTCGGGATGAGTTTTGTATATGTCATCTTTGAAGATGGTGTAGATGAATATTGGGCACGTACAAGAGTTTTAGAGCGTTTGAATTATGCTCAGCGACTATTGCCCAATGGCGTAACGCCAACCCTTGGCCCCGATGGAACCGGTGTTGGGCATGTGTTCTGGTACACACTCGATACAAAAAATCTGGATCTGGGAGAACAACGGGCTTTGCAGGACTGGTACATTAAACTGGCCTTACAAACTGTGCCCGGCGTTGCTGAAGTTGCTTCTTTCGGCGGATTTGAAAAACAATACCAACTGGTGATCGATCCGGTTAAACTTCAGTTTTATAATGTGAGTTTGATGGATGTGATGAACAAAGTAAAAGCCAGTAACAATGATGTGGGAGGAAGAAAATTTGAAATGAGTGATATGGCCTACATCATTCGGGGGTTGGGGTATATTAAAAGTAAAGATGACATTGAAAGTATCGGACTGGGAATTTATAACGGTATTCCGGTAAGGGTAATAGATATTGGTACCGTACAGATGGGTGGCGATTTGCGGCTGGGCATTTTTGATGAGAACGGCGAAGGCGAAGTGGTGGGTGGCATTGTGGTGATGCGTTATGGCGAAAATGCAGATAAGGTGATCAATGCGGTAAAAGAAAAAATGAAAGATGTGCAAAAGGGATTGCCTGAAGGGGTGAGTTTTAAAACCGCCTACGACCGCAGTGTGTTGATTGAAGCAGCCATCGGCAATATCAAAATAAAATTGATAGAAGAGATGGCCATTGTGGCTTTGATCGTTTTCATCTTTTTATTTCATTGGCGCAGTGCATTAAGTATTATCATCCAGATTCCCATCACTATTGCCATCAGTTTTATTTTACTCAATATGTTTGATATTTCATCAAACATCATGTCGCTTACGGGGATTGCACTGGCTATCGGTGTTATCGTAGATAACGGTATTATCATGAGCGAAAACGCCTACAGGCATTTATCTGAATGGCAAAATAGTCAACCCCCAAAAAACTAAACCATGAGAAAACTATTTAATAAAATAAAAGGCCGCAGCAATTATACCCGCATTCCGGAATTGATCCGTATGCAGTTGATCGAAAAAGCCTGCAACCAGGTTTCCCGGGGCGTATTTTTTTCCACCATTATTATCATCACTTCTTTTTTGCCGGTATTTTTATTAACCGGGCAGGAAGGAAAATTGTTTCATCCGCTGGCATTCACCAAAACATTCATCATGATTGTGGATGCCTTGCTGGTGATTTCGTTAGCGCCGGTGCTCATCTCCTTTTTTATGAAAGGCAGGTTCAGACCCGAAACAAAAAACCCGGTGAACAGAATATTGGAAAAAGTTTATGAACCTGTGATTCGTGCCTGTATAAAATGGCGCAAGACTACTATTGCTGTAAATATTATTGCACTGGCCATTAGTATTCCATTGGTATTGAGTCTGGGCCGTGAGTTTATGCCGCCGTTGGATGAAGGTTCCATTTTATTTATGCCGGTTACTCTACCGGATGTTTCCAACAGCGAAGCAAAAAGAATTTTGCAGGTGCAGGATAAATTAATCAAATCTGTTCCCGAAGTAAAAAATGTATTAGGCAAAGCAGGCCGGGCAAATACCGCGACAGATAATTCTCCCATCAGTATGATTGAGACAATTGTGTTACTGAAGCCGCAGAGCGAATGGAGAAAGGACATTTCTAAAAATGATATCATCAATGAACTGAATGCCAAGCTGCAGATACCCGGCGTTACAAACGGCTGGACACAACCCATCATCAACCGCATCAATATGCTATCAACAGGTATACGTACTGATGTGGGTGTAAAAGTTTATGGACAAAACCTGGATACCATTTATGCTTTTTCAGAAAAAATAAAAAAGGAACTGATGGGCATCGATGGCGTAAAAGACCTGTATGTTGAACCTATCACCGGAGGGAAGTACATCGACATATCAGTAAAGCGTGATGAGATAAGTCGGTATGGTTTAACGGTGGATGACGTAAATGCGGTTGTTGAAATTGCATTGGGCGGCATGAAACTTACAACTACAGTTGAAGGTCGGCAGCGATTTTCGGTTAATGCCCGGTTCGGACAGGATTTCAGGAACAGTCTTGATGCATTAAAACGTATCCAGGTACAAACGATGAAGTATGGCCCGGTGCCGCTGGAAACAATTGCCGATGTAAAGATTACTGAAGGTCCGCCCATGATAAATTCAGAAAATGCCATGCTGCGTGGTACTGTTTTATTTAATGTACGGGAAAGAGATTTGGCTGGTACCGTATCCGAAGCCCAGGAGAAACTCAACAATATGATCACCAAATTACCCAGGGGTTATTTTATGGAATGGAGCGGACAATACGAAAACCTTATCCGCAGCGAACGTACGCTGAAGATGGTGCTGCCAATTGTATTGCTCATCATTTTCCTGTCTATGTATTTTGCATTTCGTTCGGCAAGGGAAGCATTCCTTAGTTTAATATCAATCCCGTTTGCATTGATTGGCGGCGCTTTCATGATCTATTTCTGGGGAGTGAATTTGTCTGTGGCCGTTGCTGTTGGATTCATCGCCCTGTTTGGCCTTGCCGTGGAAACGGGTATTGTCATGGTCATCTATTTAAATGATGCCATGGAGCAATTGGTTGCATTAAAAGGAAACTCAAGAGAAACGATTACAAAAGCAGATTTGAGAGAGTATGTGATTGCAGGAGCAGCAAAAAGATTGCGGCCCAAATTGATGACAGTTTGTGTTTCGCTTTTTGCGTTGATACCGATATTATGGAGTCACGGTGTAGGAAGTGATGTGATGAAACCGATCGTACTGCCGATGGTTGGCGGCGTGTTGACATCTGCAACACATATCCTGCTGGTAACACCACTCATCTTTTTAATGGCTAAGGAATATGAACTGAGAAAAAAAGGAAAGATAGAAGTAATGGAAACGAAACATTAATACAGACAATTTAAGTTTTATGAAACGAGTAATAATATTATTGGGCCTGATGTTTACAACTGCGTTATTGCATGCACAGGATATGCTCCGCATGGGTGAAATACAATCAGCCATTGAAAAAAATCATCCTGTTTTAAAAATGCTGGATGCCGAAGCCCGTTCAATGAACGAAGCTGCCAAAGGGGCTTACAGCTGGATGGCACCCGAAGTAGGAGCCGGGTTTTTTCAAACACCCTATGACCCCGGCAGGTGGAAATCAATGAACGGGCAACCGGGCATGGGTGCTTTCATGATATCGGGGCAGCAGATGTTTCCAAATAAAAAAAGACAGAACGCAGAATTCGCATACATGAATGCACAGTCATCCGTCGACTTGCAAAAAAAAGATGTGGTAGTAAATGAACTACTCTATACTGCACGTAAAAATTATTACGAGTGGATCGTTATCATTAAAAAATTAAAAGTGCTGGAAGAGAATGACAAGCTGCTAAAGTTTATGATGCAGAGTGCCGAGATACGTTACAGGAACGGGTTGGGGAAAATAAGTGCGTATTACAAAGCCAAAGCAGCCCTGGCCAACGTGGAGAATATGAAGCTGATGCTGGAAAACGACATCGTTCAAAAAAGAATAGCTATTAACACAGCCATGAACCGCAGTGCTGATGAAAAGTTTTATGTGGATACCAATTATGTATGGGTTGATTTTAACAAACAGATGTTTGATTCAGTGGCATTGATGAGTCAGCGAAGCGATATAAAAGTAATTGATAGGATGATGGAAGTGAACAACCTGGAACGCAAGGCAGAACTGGCAAAGCTAAATCCGGAGTTTGGCGTTCAGTTTAGTCATATGACAGGTTGGGCAAGGCAGCCACTCATGTTTTCGGGCATGGCGATGATGCGGATACCACTGGCAAAATGGTCGTCGAAAATGAATAAGGCAAAAGCCGAAAGCATTGTTTGGCAAAACGAAGCATTAAAAAATCAGCAACAAATGATCATCAATGAAGTATCGGGTATGGCCAGCAACAGTTATGCAGAACTGGAATTGAAGAAGAGTCAGATGAAATTATATGAGTTGCAGATTGTACCGGCATTGCGGAGAAATTTTCAAACCATGTTGCTGGCCTATGAACAAAATACCGAAGAACTTTTCCAGTTATTTGATAGCTGGGAAGCACTGAACATGACACAGATGGATTACCTGGATCAGTTAATGAAGGGACTGGCAATGCAGGCAGAGTTGATGAAGATTATGGAAATGAAATAGTAGGCAATGGGCAATGAGCAAAGGGTAATGGGCAAAGGGCAATAAGCAAAAGGCAATGGGCAATTGGCAATGCCCGCCCTTACCAAACGGTACGTTCGGGTGGGGGCAATGTTGATCAAAATAACAGAGATAAAATAATAGATATGAAAGAATTTTTTAAAAACTGTGGTAGGGGGATTGGCAATGGGCAATGGGCAATTGGCAAAGGGCAAAGGGCAAAGGGTAAAGGGCAATTTGCAATAGGCCAAAGGCAATTATTTAGTAGATTTCATCTTTTGCTAATTGCCAATTGCTTGTTGCTTATTGCGGTAGTGGGTTGTAACAATAATCAATCACCTGAAATTATGTACACCTGTCCTATGCCACAGGATTCTGTCTTTAGTGATAAGCCTGGCCAATGTCCCAAATGCGGTATGGATCTGGTGTTGATGGAAAATCTTGATGCACAAGCGGGTAATGAAATGAAAGACGGCATAATGGCCACAACCAAAGGGTATACCTGTCCCATGCACCCGCAAATAAAATCAGATACTGCAGGAACCTGCCCAATTTGTGGTATGAATCTGGAAAAAATAAAATCAGCTGCCGAGGCAAATTCTGTTTCCCTGAATACTTTATTGAAACCTGCCAACAATGAAGTGATTGCTTCGGTAGCTATGCTGCACATGATGGATAGAGAGGAAGATATTGAAATGGAAGCGCTGGGTTTTATCACTTATGATACCCGGCAAACCGGTGTTATCTCTTCCAATTTTTCCGGAAGAATTGATAAGCTCTATGTAAAATACCGTTACCAGAAAATTGGGCGTGGGCAAAGGGTGATGGATATATACAGTCCCGAATTATTGACAGCACAGGAAAATTTGTTGTTCCTGGTAAAAAATGATCCGGAGAATTTAATGCTGATCAATTCAGCAAAACAAAAATTATTATTACTGGGCATGAGCAGCGGGCAATTGAATCAAGTGATGCGTACAGGCAAATCAGTGTTTAAAGTATCTGTTTACAGTAATTATGGCGGACACATACAGGAAAGCGGTTTGGGAAATACCATGAATGCACCTCAAACTCAGGGAATGAATAATAGTTCTCTTACTACACAGGAACTGTCTATTAAAGAGGGTATGTATGTCAGCAAAGGACAAAATGTTTTTTCTGTTTTTAATCCCGGCAGGGCATGGGCTCTATTGAATATATTTTCGGAACAGGCATCAATAATTAAAGTGGGAAACAAAGTACGTATCACGCCGGAAACGGCTCCAGAAAAGGATTTTCGGGCAGCTATCAGTTTTATAGAACCGTTTTACCGGGAGGGAAGTAAGACATTAACGGCAAGGGTGTACTTTGATAATAGTGCATTAAAGATTCCTATTGGCAGCCAGGTTAAAGCAACTGTTTTTGCCGGCGACCGGTCAGCTAACTGGTTGCCAGAAGAAGCCGTGCTGTCGCTGGGGCTGGATAAAGTTGTCTTTGTTAGAAACGGCGAATCATTTACCGCCCGTAAAATTGAAACGGGTATCATCAATAAACATTTAATACAGGTATTGGGCGGACTGGAGAAAACGGAGGCCGTTGCTGCCAATGCACAATACCTGGTGGATAGTGAGAGTTTTATTAAAACTAATAAGCAATAAGCAATTAGCAATTGGCAAAAGGGAATGGGCAATAAGAAGTTTATTCATTGAAAAATTTGTTTTATGAGTTATAAGAAAATAAATGACACAAAAGTTTACAAGCTTGCTTTTCAACTGGCAATGGAGATTTTTGAAGTATCTAAAAGATTTCCCAAAGAAGAAAGATACTCACTAACAGATCAGGTCAGGCGTTCAAGCAGGAGTGTTTGCGCCTGTCTTGCAGAGGCTCATCGAAAAAGATTGTATCCCGCACATTTTATATCAAAAATCTCAGATGCAGATATGGAAAATTCAGAAACACAAACCTGGCTTGAATTTGCTATAGCCTGTAAATATATTGAGCTAAATGAATACGACAAAC
Organism: Chitinophagales bacterium; assembly: GCA_038257425.1. Classification (GTDB taxonomy): domain Bacteria; phylum Bacteroidota; class Bacteroidia; order Chitinophagales; family Chitinophagaceae; genus Ferruginibacter. Next base: position 17,009 of record JBBSJI010000012.1, on the reverse strand, counting down.
TTTTGAACTTAGCAGAACAGGTGGGTAATCTGCTACATCACATGATTAGTAACCCTGAAAAATATAAATAGCAATTAGCAATTAGCAATGGGCAAACTGTTCTTATTTATTAAATAATAAATTAAACCAAAATTTACAGATAGGATTCAAATGGCGTAATATTTTTAATCCAAAAAAAGTATAAAATGATGTACCATACTACAAATAATTTTTCTATAAAATTTCGAAGGGCAAAATTCAATTTGAATTTTCGTATTTGCTTATTGCTTATTGCTTATTGCTTATTCGTACTTTCCTGCAAAAGCAAGAAAGAAAATATTGCAAAAGCCGATGAATATTATACCTGCAGTATGCATCCGCAGATCATGGAAGATAAGCCCGGGCTCTGCCCCATCTGTCATATGGATTTGATTGTGGTTAAAAGATCTAATACAGCAGCCGATGAAATTTCATTGAATGACGAACAGATCCGATTGGGAAATATAATGGTAGATACCATCCGCAATGGTATGATTGGGGATAAGACAGTGCTGACAGCAACGCTCAATTCCAACGAAGCAAATACCAACAGCGTAAGTGCAAGGATTATGGGGCGTATTGATCGTTTGTATTATAGAGCTATCGGCGACTATGTTTCCAAAGGTGCACATTTGTATGACCTCTACAGCGAAGAACTGAACACGGCCAAGCAGGAATATTTAGTAGTACTTGAAAAACAAAAAACACTGGATAATTCCATTATCGATTTCAGCCGCATGGTACAAAGCGCCAAAACAAAATTGGTATTGTGGGGCATGAGCGAAGGACAGATCAACGAACTGGCACGTACAAAAAATGCAACGCCACGTACAGCATTTTTCAGCTCTGCATCTGGTTATATAACCGAGCTGCCGGTGATGGAAGGACAGTTTGTTGCAGAAGGGACAACCATTGTACGGCTCACCGGTCTTTCAACACTTTGGGCCGAAGCACAGGTATATGCATCTGAACTTTCGGGCATTGATATGACCGGGAGTGCACTGGTGCAGGTACCGGATATACCCGGAAAAGAATGGACCGGAAAAATTGAATTTGCCAATCCGGAAATTGCTGCCGACAGCAGGCTGAACCTGGTGAGGGTGACCATTCCCAATAGTGACGGGCAGTTAAAACCGGGAATGCCGGCTTATGTTACCATTAAAAATAAAAATGTACAGGCACTTACTTTACCGACCGATGCAGTGTTACGGGACGGTAAGCAGAACATAGTATGGGTTCAGACTGGAAAAAATATTTATAAAATGAAGATGGTGCAAACGGGTCAGGAGAGCGGCGACAGGATAGAAATAAAATCAGGTTTGCAAAACGGTGATGTGGTGGTGATGAGAGGTGCCTATTTGCTGCATAGTGAATATGTGTTTAAAAAAGGTGGAGATGACCCGATGGCAGGGATGAAGATGTAAAAAAATATAAATCATTTCCATAATTCTGTAACTCAAAAAATTGCTGTCTTGGTAATTTTGTATTCTAACCTGAATTGAAATAAGAATATTTACAAAGCCAGAGATTCTTTACTGGCTTGACAAATAAAAAATTTAAAAATGGAACATCAGCATCAGCAACAATACAGCTGCCCCATGCATCCTGAAATTGTACAGGATAAACCAGGAAGTTGTCCTAAATGTGGAATGAACTTAGTTCCTGTAAATGGTGAAATAAGTTCTTCCGCTACACATCAGCATGAAGATAATAATAGAAATCACCCAACAGGTTATGAAAGTAACAAGCATAGTGAAATGGAGAAGGTTGATTTGAATAAAACTTCACAAAGTTTTCAAAGGTATACCTGCCCCATGCATCCGCAGATTGTTCAGGATGCACCGGGTAAATGCCCCTTATGTGGAATGACGTTGGTACCGCTTACCAAATCAAAAGAAGGTTCTTCCCATAGCGTACACTCATCAGGCATTGCTGATTTTAAAAAAAGATTTTATGTGGTGTTGGTTTTAACTATCCCCATCATGCTGTTATCAGAAATGATACAGCATTGGTTGAATATCCATATCGTTTTTCCCGGTTCAAAATATCTTTTGCTTGGTTTATCCTCTGTTGTGTTTTTTTATGGCGGCTGGCCCTTCCTCAAAGGTCTGGTGGATGAAATAAGGGTAAAGAATCCAGGCATGATGACACTGATTGGATTTGCCATTTCTGTTGCTTATATCTATAGTGTTGCAACTATATTTGGATTGGATGGCATGGATTTTTTTTGGGAGCTGGCAACACTTATTTTAATTATGCTGTTGGGGCATTGGATTGAAATGAGATCTGTAGCAGGTGCATCAAGGGAACTGGAATTACTAGTGCAGTTAATGCCCGATGATGCACATTTAGTAAAGGGTGATCAAATCACTGAGATAAAAACAGTAAACCTCAATGAGCATGATGTTATACTTATTAAGCCCGGAGAAAAAGTTGCCGCCGATGGAATAATTTTAGAAGGAGAAAGTTATTTGAATGAATCTATGCTGACCGGTGAATCAAAACCTGTTAAAAAAGTAAAGGGAGATAAAGTAATTGCCGGCGCCATTAATGGCAATGGTTCAATAAAAGTTACTGTATCACACGCCGCAAAAGATTCTTATCTCTCACAGGTAATAAAATTGGTGGATGATGCACAAAAATCAAAATCTAAAACACAGTTATTAGCAGACAAGGCCGCAAAATGGCTGACAGCGATTGCGATCCTTGCAGGGATTGGTACATTTTTATTTTGGTACTTTACCGGGCAATCTTTAGCCTTTGCTATGGAAAGAATGGTTACTGTAATTGTAATCTGTTGCCCTCATGCCTTAGGATTGGCAGTGCCTTTGGTAGTTGCAAAGTCAACAGCCTTATCAGCAAAAAATGGGTTGCTTATTAAAAACAGGGCAGCTTTTGAGAATGCAAGAAAAATAACCACTATCGTATTTGATAAAACAGGAACATTAACTGTTGGAAAGTTTGAAGTATCAAAGATCGTTTCGTTGCAAAAAGATTTAAATGAAAATGAGATCATTCGCCTGGCATCGGCATTAGAACAAAAATCAGAACATCCCATTGCAACCGGTATTCTGCAAAAAGCAAAAGATTTGAAACTTACTATTCCTGCAACCGAAAATTTTAATGCCATAACCGGCAAAGGAGTTGAAGCAACAGTTGAAGCCAAAAAGATATTGGTTGTAAGTCCGGGTTATTTAAAAGAAAAAGATATTAAGGAGCCGGATGGGTTTACCGCCAATGATACGGAAACGGTTGTGTTTGTAATTATTAATGATCAATTAGCCGGATATATCGCATTGTCGGATGAGATAAGGCCTGAATCAGCAGAAGCCATCAAAACTTTGAAACAAAACAATATCAAATCAATATTGCTAACAGGCGACAACAGTAAAGTTGCTGCAAGTGTAAGCAGAACATTAGGCATGGATAGTTTCTTTGCTGAAGTATTGCCCCACCAGAAATTGGAAAAGATAAAAGAATTACAAAGCAAAGGAGAGTTTGTGGCCATGAGCGGAGATGGCGTAAATGATGCTCCTGCGCTTGCTCAGGCTGATATTGGCATTGCGGTTGGTAGCGGAAGCGATATCGCTGCCGAAACAGCAGGCATTGTTTTAGTGAACAGTAATCCTAAAGACATTGTGAGTTTAGTTTTATTTGGCAAAGCCACTTACCGGAAAATGATCCAGAATCTGATCTGGGCCACGGGTTATAATGTAGTGGCAATCCCGCTGGCAGCCGGTGTTTTATATAACCAGGGTCTTTTATTAAGCCCTGCTTCCGGCGCAGTTTTAATGACAGTAAGTACCATTGTTGTTGCTATTAATGCAAGTATGCTGAAAGTAAAATAGGCTCTGAAAATAATTAAGCAGATGAACGACATACAACCTGTTATTTTTTGCTTCTTGTTGTTTTAACTATTGTTTGCAAATTATATTTCATCTTATTAAAAAAAGCTGCTGATAAAAAATTTTTCAAAATGTTCATTTTTATTATGATTGTTTTTGCATTCCAGCTAAATCTTGTCTGGGAGTCAAAAACACATACCTTTTAAGATCCTTACTTACAGAATGCATGTAGAAAGCAGGGTTGGTGCCGTCAGGTCCGCAAAAAGCCTTTAATACAGCATAACAGCTTATTAAAGGCTTTTTCTTTTACCAGATTCATATCTTCTTAATACCTTCACCAAAAATATTTTTATGAGTCTGCGTTCTGCATTACAAGGTACCGGGGTAGCCATTATAACACCGTTTAAATCAAGTATGGAAGTTGATTACGAGGCCCTGGGTAAACTGATCAATTTTATCATTGAAAATGGTATTGAATATATAGTAAGCCTGGGTACAACAGGTGAGACACCTACCCTTGATACCGAAGAGCGATTTGAGATCATTAATTATACCTATGAAAAAGTACAGGGCCGTGTGCCTGTAGTTGTGGGTGTTGGAGGTAATAACACCAAAGAAGTGATGGAGAACCTGCAAAGCTATCCATTGGAAAAAGCAACAGCTGTGCTAAGTGCAAGCCCTTATTACAACAAACCATCGCAGGAAGGTATTTACCAGCATTATAAGAACCTGGCCGATGCAAGCCCCAAACCTGTAATATTATATAATGTACCGGGTAGAACAGGAAGTAATATATCTGCTGAAACAACTTTGCGTCTTGCAGAGGTAGAAAACATTGCAGGTATAAAAGAAGCAAGCGGCAATATGGTACAGTGCATGCATATTCTCCGCGACAGGCCCGACAATTTTTTAGTTGTGAGCGGTGATGATCATTTAACACTGCCATTAATTGCCTGTGGTATGGATGGTGTTATCAGTGTTGCAGCAAACTGTTTTCCAAAAGATTTTTCTGAAATGGTGAGGCTGAGTTTAAAAAATGATTTTGATGCTGCCCGTCCATTGCATTATAAATGCCTGGAAGGGAATGACCTGCTTTTTGCTGAAAATAACCCGGCTGGCGCAAAAGCATTCTTATCGGAAATGGGTATCATCGAAAATGTATTAAGATTGCCACTTCTTCCGTTAAGTAGTAACATACATCAAAAAGTAAAGGCATACCTGAAAAAATAAAGATCACATGAGATACATATTGTGCTTCCTTTTTTTAATGCTTACATCCATTGTAAGTGAGGCACAATTCACTGTTAACTTCAAACTGGGTAAATATCCATTGGTCCATACCCAGGACAGCATTTTCATTGCAGGTAACTTCAATAACTGGAACCCCGGGAATAGTGCCTACAGGTTATCAGCATCAAATGAAAAGGGTACTTCTTTTTTTGTAAAATTAGATACGGGCAGTTACGAGTATAAAGCTACCCGGGGCAGCTGGAACACAGTGGAATGCCTCAATTACGGAACAAATATAGATAACCACGAGTTTCGTGTTGAAAGCGATACTACCATTACCGTAGATATAGAAGCCTGGAAGGACGATTTTGCATCGCTCATTAATAAACATACTTCCACGGCCAATGTACAGGTGATGGATTCTGCATTTTTTTTGCCCCAGCTAAACAGCCATAGGCGTATATGGATCTATTTGCCGGAAGGTTATGCCAAAACAAAAAAACGTTACCCGGTTTTATATATGCACGACGGGCAGAATCTTTTTGATGCTGCCACTGCTGCATTTGGAGAATGGGGCATTGATGAATGCCTGGATTCTTTGATAAGCAAGGGAAGACCTGCCGGCATTGTGGTGGGTATTGATAATAGCCCTCGCCGGATGAATGAGTATAATCCATTTGAGTTCAGGGATCATGGCAAGGGAGAAGCAGATGCATACCTTGCTTTCTTAACGGAAACCTTAAAGCCATACATTGATAAAAATTACAGAACACTTACCAATAAAGAAAATACCATAATTGCTGGTAGCTCTATGGGAGGCCTGGTCTCTTATTATGCCATGCTGAAACACCCGGAGGTTTTTGGCAAAGCTGGAATTTTTTCTCCTTCATTCTGGACAGCACCAGGGGTAAAAGCGCTGACTGATTCTACAGCAGGTAAAATGAGCGGTAAATTTTTCTTTTACATGGGAGAAAAGGAAGGCGATACTTTTATTAAAGACATGATAGAGATGCAGGATGTATTGGGATTAAAATCATCAGCATTAATATACTCGGTTTTAGATCCCCAGGGCCGGCATAATGAAAATGCCTGGCGCAAATGGTTTCCCGAATTTTATACCTGGATAATTGGAGATGGGTTCAATACTGTAATTAAAGTAGATTAATAACGTTAAATGAGATAGCAGCATCCCTGTATAGCCAATTCTGTATTCTCAAATATTTCTTTCGTTTCCAATAAAAATTCATCCAGGGTTTCATATTTAGATGAAAAATGGCCTATCAGCAATCTTTTAGCTTCTGCTTTTTTTGCAATGGTTCCGGCCTGTACTGTAGTGCTGTGAAATCTTGATGCTGCTCTTTCATGCAGGTCTTTCAGGTAAGTTGTTTCATGGTAAAGCAGGTCCACTTCCTTTACTTTCCAGGCAAGGCTTTCATCAAAAATGGTATCTGCGCAGTAGGCATAGCTTTTGGGTTTTGTTGCAGCAGTGGTTACTTCCTCATTGGGTACGATGGTACCCTTTTTAGTTATATAATCTTCACCCTGTTGCAGTTTGTCGTAAAAGGCGGCAGGTATCTCGTAGATTTTTGCTCTTTCGGCATTAAGCTTTCGTGGATTTTTTTTCTGCCTGAATAAAAAACCCCAGCAATCGATCCGGTGCTTTACCTGAAAACATTCCACTGTTATTCTATTCGTATCAACAATAAGGCCGTCGGCAGGTAAGGCATGAAAATGTAAAGTGAAGCAAAGGTGGGTTGAAGCAAAACCCAGCTGCATTTGAATGAGTTGTTCAAGTTCGGCAGGCGCATGTAAGTGCAGGTCCTGTGTGCGGTTGAGCAGGCTCATGCTGGTAAGCAAACCAATCAGGCCAAAATAATGGTCGCCATGTAAATGCGAAATAAAAATGTGATTAATTCTGCTGCGCTTTATCTTGTATTTAGATAATTGCATCTGTGTGCCTTCGCCACAATCAATTAAAAAACTCTCTTCCATGTTTTGTAAAACCTGGGAAGTAGGGTTTCTGTCAAAAGCCGGTATTGCAGAGTTATTTCCAAGTATAGTTAGTGCAAGCAAATTATTTTAGTTTGTTGTTAAATCGATTATAGTTAAGGTTGTTAGTGGTTTGTTGTTAAGACCTCCCGTGATATGAAATTGCTGCATAACTACAAACCACAAACCATAAACTGTATTTATTCATCCTTTAGTAATTCCCTTTCAATTTCTTCCATCTGCACTATGTCCCATGCCTCACTTTCAGATCGGGTAACATTCATAAATTCCAACAGTTCTTTACTTTCCAATAATTGTTCCACATTGTTTTGAAGGTTACAGATGACTAATGAGTAATTATTTGCATAAAACTGCTGTTGAACCTGTGCAAGGTATTCCCCCACATTTTCATCTACAGCATTCACTTCCTCCATATTTAAGATAACATGTGGTATGTCTTTTTGCAGGTAACTAAGCAACAATTGGTTCAGTTCCTCTGTCATATTAACAGACAAATGCGTTTCTTGAGGCTTAATAACCGTAAATCTTTCTTTGGTATCTATTTTGACATTCATTATGTAAGATTGATTTTAAAGTTAATTAGCAGGAAGCTAAAACAGGTTCTTTGTAAAGTAAAGGAAATTTTTGTTCAGGAATTATAAACCCTTTAATTTTTTTGCATGTATGAAAAGGGCAATTTTAACTTTTTAACATATTAACATTTAACGGACAGGGCAAACTTTATCTTTAAAATAATCGTTATTATTGTACAAGCTAAATTCAATATAAAATGGATAATAATTTTTCAGCGCAGGTAAAAGAAATAATCTCCTATAGCAGGGAAGAGGCATTAAGGTTAGGAAACGATTTTATTGGAACAGAGCATTTGGTTTTAGGATTAATAAGAGATGGGGAAAACACTGCTGTAAAAATATTAAAATCCCTCAATATTGACTTGTTCGAACTTCGCAAAGAAATTGAGATTGCGGTTAAAGATAAAACAGGAAAAAATATTGCCAACATCAATTCACTTCCATTAACCAAACAGGCAGAGAAAGTAATACGCATTACGGTACTTGAGGCTAAAGCACAAAAAAGCGCCCTTGTAGAGAGTGAGCATTTAATGCTTTCCATCTTAAAGAATAAAGAGAACATAGCTACCCAGATCTTAAACCAGTTTGATGTGGATTATGATGTTTTTAAAAATGAGCTGGGTTTTGTAACCAGTAATCCTCCATCGGCCGAATTTAATGATGAGGGTGAAGATGATTTTGATGAAGAAAGAAAACAGTATGGCGGACAAAAATCGCAGCGTGCAGGTGCAGCTAATCAGCCTAAAACAAAAACTCCCGTACTGGATAATTTCGGAAGAGACATAACCAGGCTTGCAGAGAACGGATCGCTTGATCCGATTGTAGGAAGAGAAACAGAAATTGAAAGAGTATCTCAGATATTATCCCGCCGTAAAAAGAACAATCCAATTTTAATTGGAGAACCAGGTGTGGGTAAAACAGCCATTGTAGAGGGTTTGGCATTGCGGATCGTGCAGCGTAAAGTGTCCCGTATTTTATTTGATAAAAGAGTTGTGAGTCTTGACCTGGCAGCCCTGGTTGCCGGAACCAAATACCGTGGCCAGTTTGAAGAACGTATGAAAGCCATTATGAACGAGCTGGAAAAAAACCGGGATGTTATTTTATTTATTGATGAGATACATACAATTGTAGGTGCAGGTGGTGCAAGCGGATCATTAGATGCTTCAAATATTTTTAAGCCGGCCCTGGCCAGGGGAGAGTTACAATGTATTGGGGCATCAACATTAGATGAGTACCGTATGCACATTGAAAAAGATGGCGCATTGGACAGGCGTTTTCAAAAAGTGATCGTAGAGCAACCTTCGGTTGAGGAAGCTATCGAAATACTGAACAACATCAAAAGTAAATACGAAGATTATCACAACGTAACTTATAGCAAAGATGCGATTGATGCCTGTGTAAAACTGAGCGACCGCTATATGACCGACAGGTTGTTACCGGATAAAGCAATTGATGTGCTGGATGAAGTAGGAGCAAGGAAACACATAAAAAATATTAATGTGCCACCTGAAATTATTGAGCTTGAAAAAAAGATAGAAGATATTAAGCTTGAAAAAAATAAAGTGGTAAAAAGCCAGCGTTTTGAAGAAGCTGCATCATTAAGAGATACAGAAAAAAGATTGCAGGAAGAACTTGAAGCTGCTAAAAATAAATGGGAAGAGGAAAGTAAGCATAAGCGTTTCCCGATTGAAGAGGAAGATATTGCCGAAGTGGTACATATGATGACGGGTATTCCAGTAAAAAGAATGGTGCAGGCCGAAACTGATAAACTTCGCCGCATGGCAACAGATTTGGAAGGTGCCGTAGTAGGCCAATCAGATGCTATTTCAAAGGTGGTTAAAGCCATTCAGCGTAACAGGGTAGGTTTAAAAGATCCTAAAAAGCCAATTGGTACTTTTATTTTCTTAGGCCCTACTGGAGTTGGAAAAACCGAGTTGGCAAGATCACTTGCACGCTATATGTTTGATAGTGATGATTCGCTCATCAGGATTGATATGAGTGAGTACATGGAAAAATTTACCGTAAGCCGTTTAATTGGTGCACCACCGGGCTATGTAGGTTACGAAGAAGGCGGACAGCTTACTGAAAAAGTACGCCGTAAACCTTATTGTGTAATCCTGCTGGATGAAATAGAAAAAGCGCACCCGGATATTTACAATATTCTATTACAGGTGCTGGATGATGGCCAGTTAACAGATGGAATGGGCCGTAAGGTTGATTTTAAAAATACACTTATCATCATGACCTCTAATATAGGAGCAAGGCAGTTGAAGGATTTTGGTGATGGTGTAGGTTTTGCCACTGCAACCCGTATGGAAAATGCTGATGAAAATAATAAAGCCGTTATTGAAAAAGCATTAAAGCGCACTTTCAGCCCCGAGTTTTTAAACAGGATAGATGATGTGGTTGTATTTAATTCGCTTACCAAAGAAAATATCTTTGAAATTATTGATATTGTGATGCAGGGTGTAAGGAAGCGTTTAACAAATCTTGGTCTGACTATGGAATTAACACCGGAAGCAAAAAGTTTTATTGCTGACAAAGGTTATGATGCACAGTTTGGTGCAAGGCCTTTACACAGGGCCATTCAAAAATACCTGGAAGATCCGCTGGCAGAAGAGATATTGAATATGAATATCAAACACGGAGATGTGATGGTGGCTGAGCTGGATGAAACAGGGGAAAAAATAAAATTCGTTTTGAAAAAGGAAGAGAAAAAGAAGGAAAAAAAATCGGAAGCATAAAAGATCTAAATTAAGATTGTAAAAAAGCACTCAAAAAATTGAGTGCTTTTTTTTATGACTGGAATAAGATAAGATTTACTGGGTAAGGAATATTTTCCTTACAATAAGGTCATTTTTTAATTTCATTTTTACAACATACATACCCGGCGGCTTTCCTGTCATGTTGGGTAAGCTTACCAGGTTTTCACCAGAATGTAGCTCCGACAAGGTATTGGTGATCAGTTCTCCCGCTGCATTCCATATACTTATATCTGCAACTTCATTAGTTGCGGAATTGAAAGAGAGCCATGTTTGCCCTGAACTGGGGTTGGGAAATAGTGTTACTACATTACTGCCCAGGGCCGGGTTTCGTAAGGCAATGATATTGCTGTATTTTATTTTTCCATCCCTGCTATTCACTTTTATCCGGTAAAAAATAACCGGATTAGGGTTGATCAGCCAGGGGTTGCTGAAAGAGTAGCTTGCCATATTAATTTCATTACCGGGTGTTAAACTTGCCAGTTGCGAAAAATTGCTGTTGTTGTAACTATATTCAATGTCAAAACCGGTGGCTTCCCTGTTGTTTGATACATCCCAGCTCAGCACTACATTACTGTTCGATCTGCGGGCCTTAAAATTAAAAATGTCAACATCTAAAACCGTGCATACACTATCAAACATCATGGTTACAGAATCTCTTGAATATAATGGACACTGAACATGCAACTGTTGTGTAACTACATAAGTGCCCGGCAGATCAACAAGTATTGATGTACCTGTTGTTGTACCCAGGATACGCCCATTTGTGGTGGTCCAGGTATAAATAGATGTTGGGTTTGGATTGATAACATTAATAACGGTGGGAGGGAATACCTCGCAGTAATAGATGATATTAGTAAAAGCATCTACCGGTGGGTAATCAAACATCCTGAATGGAGCTACAAAATCCTTTAGTTCTGCTGTGAATGAACTTGAAGCCCTTGTTTTAATTAATACCCTTCTGAAAGGACTGCCACATGGGTTATTACTGAAATTTCCCGGATCAATTCCCAGCTTGGTGAGGTTTATAGATATTTCCAAGAACTGGTTGGCTACATAGCTTGTTACAACACTGTTATCCTGCTGCACTAATGCAAAGGGCCCTGCCCATACACCATTTACCGAAGGCAGGCCGGTATAGAAAGCACCTGTAGTTTTTGGTAAAATACTGGCATACCCGTATACTGCTCCACTGGTTGCCCCATCAAAAAGTCCACCCCATCTAAAATTAATAGGTGTTATTGCTAAAGAAGACTGGTGTACCCAGATCCTTGCTTCAATAAGGTTCAGACCGGAACCTCCAAACTCTGCACTAAAAATAATATCGCCGGCCTGTAATACATTACCTGCTGCGTCAAAGGTCCATGCGGTGTGTCCGGCATTAGGGCCATATCCACCAAAAGTTCTGTTGGGCCTGTCATAATAAATATCTGTTTGGTATAATTCAAAATCAAAATACCTGTTACCAACCGTGTTTTGAATTGATATACCGCCAAACATCCAGAGTGAATCGGTAACATTAGGTCCCGCTCTCCTCACATGTGTGAACACGTCCAGGATATCATTCTTATCCGGAATATTTTGAGCTACCGGACAGTTCCAGTTTGCCGGGCTCATACCGTTCTTGTTGCTGCCGGATGCAAAAACTGTTGAATCGGTACCGTGAAAATCCCGATGAAAAATGGCATCTAACACCAGCCTGTTACTTACGGTGCTATAGGCCGGGGGGCGCATAAGCCTGGAAAAAGTCCACATTCTTGAGGCAGGATTGGAAGTATAATTGGCAACAATTGCAGCGGCTCCTGATGTATCAATCATAAATTGCCCGGTACCTGCTGTTCCATTATTAAACCAATCATCGCCAGCGGAGTTTACAGCACCATTAAAATAGTTCGCCCTTAGATCTGCATCTACCCCAAAATTAGCCTTGATAACCGGGGTGATTATTTGTGATGAAACTGAATTAAAGTAACATGTACTGAGTAAAAGGAATAAAATTGATTTCATAAGCGAATCACTTTAAAAGTGAAGATTATCACTCAATGCGTCATCATGGAATATAAGCAGTATATATTCCGGATGTTACCGTACTGTTGTCATCCATTACGGCTACTACGCGGTAATTAAGGGTGCCAGGTAATTCCGGATGATTTGTGAATTTAAAAATTGGTGAATTAGTACAAGGGATCAATCCGATTGTTGCCCATACAGAATATGGGTCATTGGGATCTTCATAAGTGCTTTCTACAATAAAGTTAGAGATGCCGGCATTGTTATTCATTCCCCAGCTTACAGTGATATTCTTGCCTTGTTTATGGCCCCGTATAAATTTAAAAGATGCTGAAAATGCCTTTGTTTCTGTAACAGGTGATGCAGGCTTGTGAATATCTGCCAAAGCAAATTGTGTTGCATAAATAATAATTCCGAGGAGGATAAGTGTTTTCATGATATAGATTTTATAAAATGATAAATAAAAAATAAAAAATTAAAAGCGCACTAAAACTTCAAACTACAAAACACTAATTGTAATAATGAATTTGCAATGCAGTTAAATTTTTATTTACCGGCGGGTATTTATTGGGGGATATAATATTAACAGTTAATGAATATTATTATTGTATGAAGCGTTATCTTTTTTTTTCAATAGTAGAATATGATCTTTTTTCGAGCTGATTAACTGTAGATTCTTGCAAAAGGCACTCAAAAATTACTGTGTTTATACTAAGGGAAAATACGCATTGCTGCCAATATTTATTTTTATTATTGTACCGATTAATACAATTTTGCAATACATGAAAAAAATAATAATTACCATCGATGGGTGGTCATCCTGTGGCAAAAGTACGTTAGCCAAGCAACTGGCTAAATCACTTGGTTATGTATATATAGATAGTGGAGCCATGTATCGGGCCATAACCCTCTATTTTTTACGTAACCATATCAACTGGCTCGACGTGAACCAGGTAAATGATGCATTAAAAGAAATAGCCATTGCTTTTAAGTTTAATGATAAAACCCAGCAATCGGAAGTTTATTTAAACAGTGAGAATGTTGAATATGTGATACGAGACTTGGTTATTGCAGAAAAAGTTAGTGAGATCTCCACGATCAGGGAAGTAAGATCTTTTGCAGTGGCACAGCAACAGAAAATGGGAGCGCATAAAGGCATTGTTATGGATGGAAGAGATATTGGAACGACAGTTTTTCCGGATGCTGAAGTTAAATTCTTTATGACCGCAGATATTGCGGTACGTGTAGAAAGAAGATATATTGAGATGTTTGAGAAAAACCCGAATACATCCATTGAAGAGGTGAAGGCAAATCTCGAAATGCGGGATTACATTGATTCAAACAGGGAGATAAGCCCACTAAGAAAAGCCCCGGATGCAATAGAACTGGACAATACGACGATAAGTATTGAAGAGCAGCTTGATTTTGCATTAAAAATTGCAAAACAAAAGATTGCTGTATTCTAACAAAACACTCCCTTCTTTCAGCTTGCTATAAATTCATCCAGGATCTGTTCAGTTGATCTTGCAGCAGGGAAAAAGGAGCTGAGCTTTTCAATTACGCCTTCAACAAGGGCATCAGGGCAGCTGGCACCACTCGTTATTAATATTTTCAGGGGATCTTTTTGCAGCAGAAAATTTTCTGTAATGATTTCTGTTTTATTATGAAAATCATAATGCAGGATGGAAGTTTTTGAATTTATCTTTTCTTCATCATTGATAAAATAAGTGGGTAGCTTAGCTTCACATAATTCTACTAAATGAGAAGTGTTACTGCTGTTATATCCTCCTACAACAATTGCCAGGTCGGCATCTGTCTTTAGTAAACCATATACTGCCGATTGATTATCATTGGTAGCATAACATAAGGTATCTCTGGTATCGGCAAACCGGTCTTCAATTGTTTTATCATCCAGGCTGTATTTTTCCAGCATTACCTGTTTTAAAAAATTCGATATTTCCTGTGTATCGCTGGCCAGCATGGTTGTTTGATTAACAACACCAATACGCTCCAGGTTTTTGCTTACATCAAAACCAACAGAAAACTTACCGGCAAATTCATGATTGAAGTCCACTGTATTTTTTTCGCCGGTAATGTATCTACTTAAAGCAATTGCATCGGCCATATCTTTTACAATTACAGTTGGGGTATTTGCCGATGCATGAGAAAAAGTAGCCCTTGTCTCTTCATGCGTTGGCTTGCCATGTACTACAACCGTGTAATTATTTTTAGCAATTTGCTCACTGCGGTTCCATACCTTTTCTACAAATGGGCAGGTAGTATTGTATTTGTGTGTTTCAATTCCAATTTCTAAAAGTCTTTTTTCAATATCCAGTGTGGTGCCAAATGCCGGAATAATCACAATGTCATCTTTGGTCAATGATTCAAACGGAATCACCTGTTGGCCATGTGTGTCCTGTAAAAACTGAACTCCTTTATCCAGTAAATCGGCATTTACCTGTGGGTTATGTATCATTTCACTTAACAGATAAATCCGTTTGCCCGGATTTTCTTCAATAGTACGGAAAGCGATATCAATGGCATTTTCTACACCATAGCAAAATCCAAAATGCCGGGCAAGGTAGATCTGTACAGGTCCAAAATCAAGCAGGGTAGGCGTAAAATCCTTTTTCATTTTATCCTGCAGGCGACGTTTATTTTTTATTGCAGCAATTATAGGGCTACGGTAAATTATAGGAACATTAAACTGTTTCATGTGTTATATCTATTGATTTAGGCTCATGCCCGCCCGGCTGAGCCATTCGGACGGGGAATTCGCCAATAAACCTTTTCGCTTGGTATAAAAGCTATTGGAAAAGCTCATTTCATGATAAGTACAAAGGTACATTGTTGACAGCTAAATTGGATTGTACAGCTTACATTTGATCTATAAATATTGATCTAAAAAATATAACATGGTTAATGCTGCATTTAAAAGAGCCGGTTGGATAGCCGACACCAATATTTATGAAGTCAACCTGCGGCAGTATAGTGAGGAAGGTAATTTTAATGCCTTTGCAAATGCTTTACCAAGGCTAAAAGATATGGGTATTGAAATGCTTTGGTTCATGCCTATTCATCCGATAGGCAGGATCAATCGTAAAGGAACATTGGGCAGTTATTATTCAATTTCGGATTTTAAAGCTGTTAATCCAGAATTTGGAACCAGTGATGATTTCAAAAACCTTGTTCTACGGGCACATGCACTTGGAATGAAAGTAATTATGGATTGGGTTGCTAATCACGCAGCATGGGATAATGCCTGGACGGTTGATCATCCGGAATATTTTGTAAGAGATGAAGCAGGTAATTTTAAAGCTCCTTATGACTGGACAGATGTTATACAGATAGACCATGCTAATCCTGCACAGCAGGATGCAATGATCGACGCCATGAAATATTGGATAACGGATTTTGATATTGATGGTTTCAGGGCAGACCTTGCCCATTTAACGCCTCTCCATTTCTGGAAGAAAGCAAGAACAGCTATTGAGCCTTTAAAGGAAAATTTATTTTGGCTTGCCGAATCTGAAGAAATTAATTACCACGAAGTTTTTGATGCAAGCTTTACCTGGGAATGGATGCATATTACAGAGGGTTTTTATAAAGGAAAAAATAATCTCGATGACCTGTATCACGTGCTTCAAAAATACGAAACATCATTTCCTGAAACTGCTTACCGTATGTATTTCACCAGTAACCATGATGAGAATTCCTGGAATGGAACCGGGTATGAAAAATACGGCGATATGCTGCCTGCATTGATCGTGTTCAGTTGTACCTGGAACGGGATACCCATGATCTACAGTGGTCAAGAAATGCCTAACATGAAGCGGCTTAAGTTTTTTGATAAGGATATGATTGAATGGAATGGAGAATACCGGTTTCATGATTTTTATAAAACCCTGCTGCATTTACGAAAAACAAATACTTCCCTCAGGGCTGCTGATGCTGCTGTTAATACTTTTTTTATTATTACAGAAGGTGGCAAAAACATAATGGCTTATCTGCGTAAAAATGATAATGACGAAGTGCTGGTGTTGCTTAATTTAAGCAACGGGAAAACTGCTTTTACCATTAAGGATAGGCTTATCAATGGATTTTTTACTAATGTGTTTGATAATTCAGTGAATCATTTATCCCAAGATAGTTTCATTAAAATGCAGCCCTGGGCATATTTGGTTTTTGAAAAAAAAGTAATGTTATAAAAAAGCAGCCCGAAAGCTGCCTTTATAATTTCTTCTGTCTTATTATTGTTCATTCAGCGAAAGCGGGTATTCATATACACCATCATAGCCAGGATAAAAGCCGCTGATGGTAATACTTTTATTCGATCCTACTGCTGCTTTCAGTTCATCAACAGTTTTTACCTCCTTATCATTCACTTTTAAAATGATAAAACCATCCTTCATACGGGTTTGATCATTTAAAGCCCCATCATTAATTTTTTTAACAATAACACCACCTGCTACACCATAATCTTTTGCTTTCTTTGAATCGAGTGTAACAAAATCCCCACCTAATAATTCCAAAGCTGCTTCTGCCTTTACAATTTCATAATT
>JBBSJI010000011.1:0-54934 GCA_038257425.1 Chitinophagales bacterium | reverse complement strand
TAAAACAGCGGTTAGATTACCTGCATGAAAATCCCGTAAGAAGTGGACTGGTTTGGGAACCGTGGCATTACAAATACAGCAGTGCTATTGATTATTATACTAATGAACATGGGTTAATAAAAATTGAGCATTTGTAATTCTAATTCCCCGATACAATCGGGGCTGAATTAATAGACACAGGTGATCCTGCGGAACACCTGCGCCAGAGTGGGCCAGAGTGGGCCAGAGTGGTTATACAAAGACGGAAAATATATTGAAACGCAATTGAGTGGTAAGCCAGTACAATAATATAACCGCTATGTAACTTGGGTTTTGTACAAGGCTGGCAAAGCAGCGCTGGCGTACCAATAACATTGCATACTTCATTTTCCAAGCGGGTCTCTGGCACAGGACACGTCGTAACAGAGTTATCAAACTAAACAACGGCGAGTCCCATAGTTTCACCAGGCATAGCGCAGCTCAGCAGAAAATTAAATATATTAATACTAAATAGTTATTTTTATACCAAACCTCTGCCGTTAATGTCCAAATTAAACTTTGATATTCATTTTAAGGACCTCTTTGAAAATACCAGCGACCTTATTCATTTTTTGAATATTGACGGTATTATTGAACTGGTTAACCCGGCATGGCTTAAAGCACTTGGTTATCAAAAGGAGGATGTAGAAGGCCGGAGCATTTATGAATTTATTCATGAGCCTTGCATTAAAGAATACCGGGAGGTCCGCAGCAAAGCCATATCCACAAAAGAAAGCATTGAGCTTATTACTACCTTTATGACCAAAACCAACCAGGAAGTGGTGCTGGAAGGCCAGATAAATTTTTTTGATACAAACGATAACGGAATATATACAAGAGGTGTTTGTAAAAATATTACAGCCCGTAAAAAAGCAGAAAAAGAGATTGAGAACAGTGAAAAGCGTTTAAAAACATTTTTTCAAAGTGGCCCTGATGCCATTATCGTCATCAACCAAAACCAGCAAATACTGGAGTGGAACCCCAAAGCTGAAGCTATTTTTGGATTTACTGCAGATGAAGTTATTGGAGGTTCTTTATCATACACCATTATTCCCCCACAATATCGTGAAGCACATAACCGGGGCATGATGCATTTTTTAAAAACCGGCGAAGGCCCGGTACTTAATAAAACAATTGAAATAACTGCTCTGCATAAAGATGGACATGAGTTTTATATAAACCTCAGCATATCTAATGTAAAGCTTGGGGGTGAGTGGATATTCATTGCTTTCCTGTCGGATATTACGCACCGGAAAAAAACAGAAGAAGCATTTATACGCAAAGAAGCAGAATTATTACAGGCAAAGCTGCTGGAAGAAAAAAAAGATGGATTCATCTCCATTGCAAGCCATGAACTAAAAACTCCTTTAACCACCATTAAGGCTTACGCCCAGCTTGCGCTAAGTCTGTCGAAAGATAAGAGCCCAGAGGATATTAAAAACTGCCTGTTAAAAGTAGATCAATATGCCAGCAAGTTGAATTTCCTGGTAAATGAATTGCTTGATGTATCCCGCATCCATGGTGGCAAACTCAGCCTTAATAAAACTGAAGTCGAAATGGATACATTTCTTTCTGAGGTACTAAATTCAATGCAGCAAATAACAACCACCCATGCCATAGTTTTACAAAACAATGAAGCAGTTAAAGTAAATGCTGATACACTAAGAGTAGAGCAGGTAATTACCAATATAATCAGTAATGCTGCTAAGTATTCGCCGGGCAAACATACTATAACTGTAAATTCCTTTAAAAAAGATAATACTGTTATTGTTTCCGTTACCGACGAGGGAATAGGGATTGCAGAAGAGAAAACAACTAAAATATTCGATCGTTTTTACAGGGTTGATGAAACAGCAAAACATTTCAGTGGTCTCGGTATCGGGCTTTTCATTTCTTCAGAGATCATTAAACAGCATGATGGCAATATATGGGTAGAAAGCAGGGAAGGCGAAGGAAGTACGTTTTATTTTAGCTTACCACTGGCAGAATAACACTAATCCTTATCTCAAATTAAAATTTGCACATGATACTTAGTCTCGCACAAAAAATTGCAAAATTCTTTGCTTCAGCATCTTTATTTGAAAAAATGAAAGCTGATTCCATGTTATACCGTTTTACCTGCTCCTGCGGTAAAGAAGCCAGCATCTGGGATATTGGCGGCATACGCTACAAAGCTTCCGGAACACCCAGAACCGGTGTAAGGTGCCCATATTGTGGCAAAAGATCTATGCAAAGAATTTACAAGGTTCAATCATAACATCATCAACCATCGCTCAGCATGAACCAGCAGATAGCCCATATAGCCCTGGTAGTTAAAAACTACGATGAAGCCATAGCATTTTATACCAAAAAATTAAACTTCACCCTTCTTGAAGACAGCAAGCTGAGTGAAACAAAACGTTGGGTAATACTGGCACCAAAAGGAACAGGACAATGTTGCTTATTGCTGGCGCAGGCCGCAAATGAAGAACAGGAGAGCCGAATAGGTAATCAAACCGGCGGCAGGGTTTTCTTATTTTTATATACTGATGATTTCTGGAGAGACTATAACAATATGCTGGAGAAAAAAATAAATTTTGTACGTCCTCCTTCAAAAGAGCCTTATGGAACCGTTGCCGTTTTTGAAGACCTGTATGGTAATTTATGGGATCTGATAGAACCAAAAATAGAAATGGAGTAAAATAAAAATCCCATCTGCCAGTTGGCAGATGGGATTTTTTGATCAGTTAATTATACTTTTTATGGAAAGATGCCTAACTCAGCATAACTGTTGGCTACTTTGTTAATAGCACTTACATAAGCTGCTGTACGCATGTCTGGTATATCAGGATTACTCAACCAAATATCCATGATCTCTTTTGTTGCAGCACTCATGGTTTCTTCTAAACCGCTGTGTACCAGATCTACTTCGTCGGCTCCGTGTAAAATCAATGCTCTTTCCGTTTCATCAACTTTTTTACCAGTCAAATCTTCCAACTGCTTAATGATCCGGGTATTCAGATTTTCGGTAAACCTTTTTTCCATTCGGCCATAACGTACATGACTAAGGTTTTTAAGCCACTCAAAATAACTCACAGTTACTCCCCCGGCATTCAGATACATGTCGGGTACACACAGGATGTTTTTTTGTAAAAATATTTCATCGGCATCTGGCGTACATGGCCCGTTGGCGGCTTCACCAATTATTTTTGCCTTAATCCTGTCCGCATTCTCTTTATTGATAACATTTTCCAATGCCGCAGGAATCAATATATCGCATTCCATTTCCAGGGCATCAGTATTTAGTTTAAGGTTAGTGGCACCGGGAAAATTTAATATAGTACCAGCTTTCTGTCTGTGCAAAAATACATCCAGCTCATTTAGTCCATCTGCATTATAAATCGCTCCTTCATATTCTGCCAAAGCAATTACTTTTGCTCCAGCCTGCCTAAAGAACTGAGCACAGTGGTAACCCACATTACCTAATCCCTGAATTACAACTGTTTTACCTGCGATACCTGTTGTTAATCCAAGCCTTTTCATGATATCGGGCATGTTACAAACCTCTCTTATACCATAAAAAACACCCAGGCCGGTAGCTTCTTTACGTCCACGTACACCGCCCTGTGTTACTGGCTTACCGGTTACACAGCCGGCAGCATCAATCTCTCCTGGCTTTAAAGATGCATAAGTATCCACTATCCAGGCCATTTCACGTTCGCCGGTACCATAATCCGGTGCCGGTACATCAATACCAGGGCCTATAAAATTTTTCTTAACTAGTTCCGATGTGTATCTGCGGGTGATTTTCTCCAGCTCGTAAGTACTGTATTTACGCGGATTTATTTTGATACCACCTTTACCGCCACCAAAAGGTACGTTTACGATAGCACATTTATAAGTCATCAAACTGGCAAGTGCCATTACTTCATCCTGGTTAACTTCATCGCTGAAACGGATACCTCCTTTGCAAGGCGATTTGTGATGGCTATGTTGTGCCCGGTATGCTTCAATTACTTCAATACTACCATCGTCTCTTTTTATTGGAAAGCGCATGCGGTAAACGCTGTTACAGGCTTTTATCTGTTCCAGAATGCCCAGGTCCCAATTTGTAAATTTGGCTGCTTTGTCAAAACTTCTTCCTACGTTTTGGAAGAAAGTGTATTCCTGTTGATCACTCATAAAATTGATTTTATTTTTATACAATCGTTAATTGAAAGAGTTAATTGTTATTAGTTAATTGTTACAGCCCCATCAATCTTTACCTTTCTCTAACCTGTTTATTTTCCTATCTAATAAAAATACATACATGAACAAGCCGATAAGGATAGTAAGGCATACGGCTACTACCACATAAATTTTACCATTGCTTCGCATTACATCAGCCATTTCGGGTTTATCCTGTGCAAAAACTGTTGAATTAATCAGTATTCCACAAACGAGAAACAAGAAACGAAAAACAAGAAACAAGAAACGATTATTCATGTAGCAGCGATTTATCTTTAATTAACTGTAATCTTATTTTTAATGTAGCTATCCATACACCCAATAATGTCCACCCGATTATGGCAGGGTAAAAAACCATTCGTAAACGGCTATCAATATCTTTAAAATTGAGTGCCGGGTTACCGCTTTCACTGCCGGGTGCCCCTGGATGCAGGCTTCCTACCAAACGGGGAATGATCCAGATACTTGGAAACAACATGGCAAATGCAAAAATATTATACACAGCACTGATACGTGCTTTTTTATCCATATCCGTAAATGAACCCCGCAGAACAAAATAAGCACCATATATCAAAAGTGCAATGGCGGCGCCTATCAATTTGGGTTCTTTTAAAATACTGCCTAAGGATTGGCTCTGATCAGATACCCAGGTATAATTGGCCCAGATGGTACCAGTAGCATAACCTAATATGCCAAAGAAAGAACCTACTGCTGCATAATTATGGGCGAATATATCATTGCGTAAATTAAAGCCCCTGAGGTATTTTATGCTGTAAACAAAGCTGGTACCAAACAGTATCATCATGCCAAACCACATACAAACATGAAAATAGAGGTTGCGTATGGTCTCATTCAAAATAAACAGCCTGGGTACATCCAGCAGCAAACCGCCTACAACAGTATAGACCAATATAAGAAAGGATAATATTTTCCACCAGCTTTTCTTCAAAAAAGAGAAATTTTATTGAGGCAGCAAAGATAGGGAAGTTAGGAATTAGGGGTTAGAGGTTATTTTTCTGTTTTGAAATTTCTGACCTTTCTTTTCTGATTGATTCAGGTAAGCTATAAAAGCACTGTTCTTTTTACTAACTGAATCAATCATTTGGTATACTTCATTAAAAACAGCTTCGGGTATATATTTTCTGTCTAAACAATTATTGTATTGTGATTGTAACTCAGCAGCAGAGCCTTTTGCAAAGCTTAAAAAATTTATAAATTCCAGTCGGCTGCTCCTTCCAAAACCTTCGGCTATATTTGCCATTTTTGAAAAAGAATGAATCATTCAAAACTCATAACTCCTAACCAATTAGTCTTTCCATAAATAAGGAAACAATATTACCGCCAATGCTATCACCAAAACATCTAGTCCCAGTACCAATGCAGACAGTTGTAAGACTGCACCTTCCTTAAACACTTCTGCAAATGCGGCCTTGCTTAGCCGCATTAATAATAAAAGCTGGGGTAAGATAACCGGGAACCCCAGTATAGCGATCAATGCTGCATTTTGCTGGGCCTTTGCCGCAATGGCACTCATTAAGGTAAATACAATGCTGATACTGGCTCCTCCCAGGATCACAATACCTGTAAAACGTAACATATTATCTACAGGGTTGCTTAAAAACACGGCAAAAAGAAAAAGGCTGAGCAGGCTCATCAGTATCATGAGCATCAGGTTGTACAGCATTTTTGCAATGATAAATTCAACCGGCGAGGCTATAGCGTAAAAGTAAAGCATACGCCCCCTGCTTTCCTGCAAAAAACTTTTGGCTACAGCATTCACGCAAACAAATAATTGTATTACCCAGAACAGCCCATTCCATACATTGGCGCCGGGACTGTCAATTGATAAATAAAGCACAAAAATGGTAGAAGCTATATAAAGCAATATGCCATAAAAAGTATGCTTTTGCCTGAACTCAAGCAATATATCCTTTTTTAAAAGCGTAATTATTCTTCTGATCATTGCTGTTTACAATAATTAATCCTTTAACTGGGCACAATGCCTGCACCGGGGTTCATAAATATCCTTTTCGCCCAGCAGTACCTGGGGGCCCTCGGCAATTTTACGGTAACTGATATTGGCAATATTGCCACACTTCATGCAAATGGCGTGCAGCTTGGTAATATAATCGGCCTTGGCCAGCAAATTCGGCATCTGGCCAAAAGGATTGCCCAGGTAATCCATATCAAGACCTGCAACTATCACCCGTATACCTTTTTGCGCCAACTGTTCACAAACATTGGCTATCTCTGCATCAAAAAATTGTGCTTCATCAATACCAACTACATCTACATCCTGCGCCAGCAGCAATATCTTTAACGAATTGTCAACTGGGGTTGATTGTATAGTATTGGTATCATGACTTACAATTTTCACTTCATCATAGCGGGTATCAATGGCAGGTTTAAATATCTCTACTTTTAAATTGGCAATCTTTACTCTTTTCAGCCTGCGTATCAGTTCTTCAGTTTTTCCACTAAACATACTGCCGCAGATCACTTCTATCCAGCCCCTTCTTTCACCTTTTAAATTTGGTTCTATAAACATTTAAGTATTTTTTATAAAAATCAGTTAGTAACTTAGGGGGCATTAAAATTAAAGTCCGCTATTAACAGGGCATCAAAAGTATACTAATATCATGGAAAGAGTGGAGACACTCCTAAAAAAATTACAGGATCAGTTTGCACAAAATGCTTCGCCGGAGCAATTATTGCTTACGGTTCAGATGTTACAGGCAGAATTACTGCACCTGCAGCAAAATAATGGGCCGACTAATAATAATGATTCCGTAGCGGTCACTGTATTTAATTCTAATAATGAGTACCCCCAAGCCCGTGAAAAAAATGAGACCTTTAAACCTGCGGCTGCAGAAGAAAAAATTGTAGAAATTTTACAGGTTGATGAAGCTGAAATAGAGGCCGAGCTGGAAGAAATAAAAAGAAATGCAGAGACCATGCAGCAGATAAGTGTACAGAACAAGCCTCCTATTAGTTTTGAAACAGATGAGGATATACCCACACTTACACACCAGAAACAACCTGTACAGCCCGGGCGTATCGCCACAGAAATTAATGAATCAGCTAATCATTCAGTTACTTCATTGAATGATAAATTAAAACAATCTAAAATAGACCTTGGAGATACTTTAACCGAACAACCCATCAGGGATCTACGCAAAGCTATTGGGGTGAATGACCGCTTTTTGTTCATCAATGATCTGTTCCGTGGTGACGAAGCGATGTATGAAAGAAGTGTAAAAACCATTAACAGTTTTTCCATTTTTGCAGAGGCAGAATACTGGATACAGCGGGAACTTAAAGTGAAGAATGGCTGGAAGGATAGTGATAAACTGGTTCAGCAATTTTATCAATTGGTTAAAAGACGGTTTTCCTGAATAAACTGAATTATCTTTTTTGAAGCACCGGCATTTTTAAGCACATACTCTCTTGCAGTTTCTCCTCTTTTTTTTCTTTCCACTTCGTCATGTAACAAGTTATTTAAAACTGCTTCCAGTTTTACCGGGCCATTAATGCTGATGGCTCCTCCTGCATCAACCAGGCCAACCGCTTCATCAAATTTTTCATACACAGGACCAAAAACAACAGGCTTCCCATACACAGCAGCTTCCAGCACATTGTGTACACCATCTGCACCAAAGCCGCCTCCCACATAGGTTACCGCAGCATATTTATACAAACGTGAAAGCATGCCGATATTATCTATGATCAAAACGTTTTTAACAGGCCACTGTTCACCAGTTGCTGTGAGGGCCTCAGGTCCCTTTACCCAATCCGAATAAAAAATGGAATTTGGAAATTCTTCCTTTACATCCTTCAGGTTTTTTGTATCAATTTCATGCGGAGCAATAATAAATTTTATTTCCTTATGCACATTCACAAAATGAAGCAGTTCTATTTCATCCTCTTCCCAGGTGCTGCCGGCAACAATAACAGGGCTGTTACCGCAAAAACGGTCAATATGCGGAATAGGTATAAATTTTTCAGCTATCTCCAGCACACGGTCAAATCTTGTGTCACCATTGATGGTTACATTATCCTTCCACCCAAGTGTAGCTAATAAATCTTTCGATTCTTCATTCTGCACAAAAAAATGCCTGAACGATTGAAGCATTTCTTTCCATATAGTTCCATACCATTTAAAAAAGGATTGGCTCTCCCTGAAAATGCCCGATACCAGGATGGTTGTAATATTTCTTTTCTTTAATTCGGTAAGATAATAATACCAGTACTCATATTTTACCCAAAGTACCAATGATGGGTTTACTGCAGTTAAAAATCTTTTTGCATTTGCAGGAGAATCCATCGGGAGATAAAAAACTGCATCAACTCCCTTGTAGTCTTTCATCACTTCATAACCTGAGGGTGAAAAAAAAGTAAGTACAATTTTTACTTTTGAATTTTGACTTTTTAATGCCTCCAATAAAGGCCTGCCTTGCTCAAATTCTCCCAGGCTGGCACAATGCATCCATATAGGTTGATCGTTGCCCATTGAACGTTGATGGGCCCCAAGTCCCTTGGATTTGATCGTAGCAAAAATATCTTTACGGCCCGCCAGCCATTTTTTGGCTTTGGGGTTCCAGGCAGCAGCTATTCTTATTCCTGCAGAATACAGTAGGAGAAACAGGTTATATAAAATTTTACTCAGCATTTAATTTTTAACAAAACTAATGGCAATTTTTTAATTGATGTTCATCCCCTGTTAAATACAGCATTCTACCGGCAATCCTTATCTTTGCGGCCATAAAAATAAGATATATGAGGCCCTTACAAATGGTAGATACCAAATCTCAATATTTAAAAATAAAACCTGAGGTAGATACTGCTGTTTTATCAGTTATGGAAAGCTCTATGTTCATTGGGGGAAAGGTAGTGAATGAATTTGCGGAAAATCTTGCCAAATACCATGGCAGCAAGCATTGTATTCCCTGTGCCAATGGAACAGATGCTTTGCAGATTGCTATGATGGCGTTGGGCCTGCAGCCCGGTGACGAGGTCATAACCCCTTCCTTTACATATATAGCCACTGTTGAAGTTGCTGCTCTATTGAATATTAAACCCATTTTTATTGAAGTAGATGCAAAAACCTTTTGCATGGATCCAGAAGTGATAGAAAAAGCAATCACACCCAAAACAAAAGCCATTGTACCCGTTCATTTATACGGTCATGCTGCTGATATGGAAAAGATAATGGCTATTGCAGCAAAACATAATTTGTTTGTGATTGAAGATAATGCACAGGCCATTGGATGTGATTATACCTTCTGCGACGGCACCGTTAAAAAGACGGGCAGCATTGGGCATATAGGTTGTACTTCATTCTACCCATCAAAAAACCTAGGTGCCTTTGGCGATGGCGGCGCTATGTTTACAGATGAAGATACACTTGCTGAAAAATTAAGAATGATAGCCTCACACGGGCAAAGCAAACGCTATTACCATGATGTGGTGGGATGCAACAGCAGGCTGGATGCCATGCAGGCAGCCATCTTAAAAATCAAACTGAAACATTTAGATGAATATATCGCTGCAAGAAGAAAAGCTGCTGATTTTTATGATAAAGCATTTGCAGGAAATAAATTCATCACGGTTCCTTTCAGAGATGCCAATAATAAACATGTTTTTCATCAATACACATTAATTTTAAATGGGGTTGACCGAGATGCACTGAATGCATACTTAACAGAACAGGGTGTGCCATCAATGATCTATTATCCTGTGCCGGCGCACAGGCAAAAAATGTTTGATGCATTTGGGGGCAGTGATTATAATTTAGAGGTAACAGACTGGTTAACGGAAAGGGTGATCTCATTACCCATACATACTGAGCTGGATGAAGAACAGCAAAGTTTTATTGTTTCACACATTTTAGAATTCATAAATGCATAAATAAAAATAAGAAATGAAAATTGCAGTAATTGGAACAGGCTATGTTGGATTAGTAACTGGCACCTGCTTTGCAGAAACAGGAAACACAGTTACCTGTGTTGATATTGATGAACCCAAGATCAATACACTTAAATCAGGTCAACTGACAATTTACGAACCGGGATTGGAAAAGCTTTTTTTACGGAATCAAAAAGAAGGCCGGTTACATTTTACGACTTCATTAAAAGAAGGAATTGAAAATGCCCAAATAATTTTTTTGGCGTTGCCCACTCCACCAGGGGAAGATGGAAGTGCTGATTTAAAATATATTCTTGGTGTTGCTGATGATTTAGGAAAAATAATTTCAGACTATGTAATCATTATTGATAAAAGCACTGTGCCCGTTGGCACTTCAGAAAAAGTACATGAAGCCATTGCTAAAAATAGTAAAGTTGATTTCGATGTTGTTTCCAATCCTGAGTTTTTAAGAGAAGGTGTAGCTGTTGATGATTTTATGAAACCAGACAGGGTTGTCATAGGAACAACTTCCGATAGGGCGAAAAAAAATCTTAATGACTTATATCTACCTTTTGTACGCCAGGGCAACCCCATTATTTACATGGATGAAAAAAGTGCTGAGTTGACAAAATATGCAGCTAATGCATTCCTGGCAACAAAAATCACTTTCATGAATGAGATTTCAAATCTCTGTGAACTTTTAGGCGCAGATGTGGATATGGTACGCAAAGGTATTGGCAGTGATGAAAGAATTGGCAGACGTTTTTTATTTCCAGGGATTGGTTATGGCGGCAGTTGTTTTCCAAAAGATGTGAAGGCACTGGCACGCTCATCTGCTGATGTAAACTATGATTTTAAGATACTGGAAGCGGTGATGAAAATAAATAAAAAACAAAAACTGCACCTGCTGCCTAAAATAAAAGCTTATTTCAACAATGATTTAACTGGCAGGAAAATTGCGATATGGGGACTGGCATTTAAACCCAATACAGATGATATCCGGGAAGCACCTGCATTATCTATTATTGATGCACTGTTAAAAGAAGGTGCTGTTATTACTGTGTATGATCCCGAAGCAATGAATAATACAAAACAATTATTGCAAAACAAGATCAGCTTTGCAGAGCGCCAGTATGATGCATTGATTGATGCAGATGCATTAGTGATCGCCACTGAGTGGAGCGAATTCAGAACACCTGATTTTAAAAACATGATAGCGTTATTAAAGAATAAGGTCATTTTCGATGGACGGAATCTTTTCGACCTGGTTAAAATGGAAGAACTTGGCTTTCATTATGTAAGTATAGGGAGAAAAACTATTCAATCACTAGATCAATAAAATTGCATATGCCAACAAAAAGAATTTTGATTACAGGCGCTGCCGGTTTTTTGGGTTCACATCTTTGCGACCGCTTCATAAAAGAAGGTTACCAGGTAATGGGCATGGATAATTTAATTACCGGTGATCTTAAAAATATTGAGCACCTGTTTAAATTAAAAGAATTTGAGTTTTATCACCACGATGTTTCAAAATTTATTCATGTTACCGGCAACCTCGATTATATTTTACACTTTGCATCACCTGCAAGCCCTATAGATTATTTAAAAATTCCCATTCAAACCTTAAAAGTAAGTTCACTGGGTACACATAATTGTATGGGACTTGCCAAGGCAAAAAATGCAAGGATACTGGTTGCATCAACGAGTGAAGTATATGGTGACCCTCTTGTACATCCACAAACAGAAGATTACTGGGGAAATGTAAATCCGGTTGGCCCACGTGGCGTGTACGATGAAGCCAAACGTTTTATGGAAGCCATTACTATGGCCTATCATACTTTTCATAATGTTGAAACCAGGATCGTGAGGATATTTAATACTTATGGTCCAAGAATGCGATTGAATGATGGCAGAGCATTGCCGGCATTCATCGGGCAGGCTTTGCGTGGCGAGGATCTTACCGTTTTTGGTGATGGTAGCCAAACCCGTAGTTTTTGTTATGTAGATGATCTTGTAGAAGGGATTTACCGTTTGTTGCTTAGTGATCATGCCGATCCGGTTAATATAGGTAACCCCGATGAAATTTCTTTACTGGATTTTGCGGAAGAGATCATCAAGCTTACAGGTACAAAACAAAAAATTGTATTTAAAGAGTTACCCGTTGATGATCCACAGCAGCGGCAGCCTGATATTACAAAAGCAAAGGGATTATTGGGATGGGAACCAACGGTATCAAGGGCAGAGGGATTGAAGATCACATATGAGTATTTTAAACAATTGCCGAAAGAAGAATTATATAAATTGCCCAAAGAATTTAAATAAGTCAAAAATCAAAAGTAAAAATTCAAAATGGCTTCTTTAGTTACCCGATTTTTACTTTTAAATTTTTAATTTTTAATTTTTAATTAATATGTACCAGGATCTTTTAGAAAAGAAAAAAACATTGGCTGTTATCGGCCTTGGATATGTAGGCCTTCCCATAGCATTGGAATTTGCAAAAAAGATAAAAGTGATTGGCTTTGATATTAATGCAGAGCGCATTGAAATGATGCGGAATAAAATTGACCCCAGCCAGGAACTTGAAGCTGCAGATTTTGAAGGTTGTGATATTGAATTCACCAATGAGCTGGATGTATTACGCAAGGCTAATTTCTTTATTGTAGCGGTACCTACCCCTGTTGATAAACACAATGTGCCTGATCTTATACCGGTACAGCGTGCCAGTGAAACTATTGGCAAGGTTGTAAAAAAAGGAGATTATGTTGTGTATGAAAGCACGGTGTATCCGGGTTGTACCGAAGAAGATTGTGTACCCATCATTGAAAAACTTTCGGGTTTAAAAATGGTTGAAGATTATAAGATCGGCTATTCACCGGAAAGAATTAACCCGGGAGATAAGGAACATACCATCAGCAGCATTATTAAAGTAGTAAGCGGTTGTTGTGCCGAAAGCTTAGAAACCATTGCGAAGGTTTATGAGCTGGTGGTTAAAGCGGGTGTACACAAAGCATCTTCAATCAAAGTGGCAGAGGCTGCCAAGATCATTGAAAACACACAGCGTGACCTGAATATTGCTTTAATGAATGAGCTCTCTATCATCTTCGATAAAATGAATATTAATACATACGAAGTTTTAGAAGCTGCCGGAACCAAGTGGAATTTTTTAAAATTTCAACCTGGCCTAGTTGGCGGGCATTGCATTGGTGTAGATCCATATTATCTTACTTACAAATCAAAAAAACTAGGTTATAATTCACAGGTTATTTTAGCCGGCCGTTTCATTAATGATGCGATGGCAGGTTATGTGGCCCGTAAAATTTTGCAGACTATTATTCAAAACCTGGGTAATGTAAAAGATGCCAAAGTGCTGGTGATGGGTGCTACCTTTAAAGAAAATGTAAGTGATATCAGGAACAGTAAAGTTGCAGATGTAGTGAATGAACTGAAAGCTTTTTCATTGAATGTACATGTTACTGATCCACATGCGGATAATAAAGAGTTAAAACATGAGTATGGATTTGAGCTTACAACGCAACTCAGCAATGATTATGATGCAGTGCTTGTTACTGTGCCGCATGATGAATATAAAAAACTGGATGATGCCTATTTTGCATCTATATCTAAAGAACATGCAGTAATTGCAGACCTGAAAGGCATTTACCGTAATAAAATATCATCCCGGAAATACTGGAGCCTATAATATCAAGTCAAAATTCAAAAGTAAAAAGTAAAAAGTAAAACCGGGCTCTTTTTGAACTGCAATTTTTGAATTTTGACTTTTTAATTTAATTATGAGCAATACATTTCATACCGCAGATCTAAGCCAATCATCTTTCCTGGTAACAGGAGGAGCCGGCTTTATCGGCAGCCATATTGCAGAATACCTCTTAAAGCATGGCGCTAAAAAAGTAAGGGTGCTTGATAATCTGGTAAATGGATTTCAATCTAATTTGGCTGTTTTACAACAATACCCTGCTTTTGAATTTTTAGAAGGCGACATACGGAACATCGAAATCTGTCAACAGTCTTGCCAGGATATGGATTATGTAAGCCACCAGGCAGCGTTAGGCTCCGTACCCCGCAGTATTAAAGAGCCGGTTTATTTTAACGAAGTGAATGTTGGCGGATTTACCAATATGTTGAAAGCGGCTGTTGACAACAATATCAAACAGTTTGTGTATGCATCTTCTTCATCTGTTTATGGTGATGAGCCTACCCTGCCAAAACAGGAAGACAGGATCGGCAATTGTTTATCGCCTTATGCAGCCACAAAAAAAACAAATGAACTATATGCCCAGGTATTTGCTGATGTGTATGGCTTAAAGCTGATGGGCTTCAGGTATTTCAACATTTTTGGCCCACGCCAGGACCCTGATGGAGCATACGCTGCAGTAATCCCTTTATTTGTCAAACACATCATGCAACGCACTGAAGTTTTTATAAACGGCGATGGCGGACAAACCCGTGATTTTACTTTTGTTGACAATGCGGTGCAGGTAAATATAAAAGGAATGCTTACTGAAAATGCAGAAGCTTTAAATAAAGTGTATAATGTGGCTGTTGGCGAAAATTTTTCGGTAAATTATTTATACAATACCTGTGCAGAATATTTAAACAGTGATTTCCCCGCTACATACCGGGAACCAAGAGCGGGAGATATCAGGGATTCGCTTGCAGATATCTCTTTAGCAAAAAAGTTGCTGGATTATCAACCCACGAAAAAATTTAAAGAAGGGCTTGAAGAGACGATTGAATTTTTTAAACAAAATTATTCATGATGGGTTTTTAATTCCAAGATCGGTAGCTATTTTAAAATCTGTCAGGGTGAGCTTGTCGAACCCGGCATCTTAGAATAAACCCGCCTTCGACAGGCTCAGGCTGACACACTATTTATTTAAGATTTAGACAATTTAAAAAATGCCATTTATTAAAACAGAATTTTCCGGCCTTATCATCATTGAACCTACCGTATTTAAAGACAGTAGGGGTTACTTTTTTGAGAGTTACAATGAAGCTGATTTTAAGGCCGCAGGCATTGATAACAGGTTTGTACAGGATAACCAGTCCCAATCAGCTTATGGCGTTATACGTGGCCTGCATTACCAGCTGAACCCACATGCCCAGGCAAAACTCATCAGGGTTTTAAGTGGCGCAATCCTGGATGTAGCTGTAGATATCCGCAAGGGCTCGCCTACTTATGGCAAAGTATATTCATTGGAATTATCTGCAGAAAATAATAAACAATTGCTTATACCTGCAGGTTTTGCTCATGGATTCTCGGTATTAACTGAAACAGCAGAAGTGATATACAAATGTGATGCATTTTATAATAAGGAATCGGAAGCCGGCATTGCCTGGAATGATGCGTCGCTGGACATTGACTGGAAGATACCTGCTGATAAAGCCATCATTTCGGAGAAAGATCAAAACCATCCTTCCATTGTAAATTGTAAAAACAATTTTGTCTTTGAACAATAAGCAACCTGTTATTTTAGTTACCGGAGCCGATGGCCAGCTTGGGAATGAGTTCCGTGTTTTAGCACCCGCTATTACGGGATATACTTTTTTATTCGTTACAAAAGAAGAACTGAATATTACCGATGGTACGGCAATTGAAAAATATTTTACAGTACACACAATAGATCATTGCATTAATTGTGCAGCCTACACTGCCGTTGATAAAGCAGAGACAGAAAATTCAACAGCTTTTTTGATAAATGGAGAAGCTGTTGCTAACCTTGCTAAGGTTTGTCATGCTCATGGTACACAGCTTATCCATATCTCTACCGATTATGTTTTTGATGGCACTGCAACGCATCCGTATAAAGAAACAGATAAAACAAACCCGGTAAGTGTGTATGGGCATTCAAAATTAAAAGGAGAAGAACTTGCCATGGATAATTGCCCATCAACAATCATTATCAGAACCGCCTGGGTATATTCTTCGTTTAAAAACAATTTTGTAAAGACAATGCTGCGGTTGATGAAAGAAAAAGATTCTATCAATGTGGTGAGTGACCAGGTTGGTTGTCCTACTTATGCTGCTGATCTGGCAATGGCTATTATGCTGGTAATTAAATCAGGTAAGTGTTTAGAGAATGCAGGTATCTATCATTATACCAATGCAGGTATAACAAACTGGTATGAATTTGCTGTTACAATAAAAAAAAAATCGGGCAGCAATTGTATTGTAAATCAAATTACAACCGATCAATATCCTACAGCAGCAAAGCGTCCTGCATATTCGGTTTTGGATACTTCGAAAATGAAAGATGTGTTTGGGATCACGATCCCTGCATGGGAAGACAGTCTGCAAAAATGCTTAGCCCTTCTTAAATAAAAAGATCCCGGTAAACCAGGATCTTCATAAAGTTTTATGCAGCTGTTATTTTAAAACAAATGATTCCATAAACTTGGTGGTAAAATTTCCTTTGCGGAAACTTTCATCCTGCATCAGTTGCTGATGAAAAGGAATGGTTGTTTTGATACCTTCAATCACATATTCACTTAATGCACGGCTCATAGTATTAATGGCCTCTTCCCTGGTTTGTGCAATAGCGATCAACTTGCCGATCATACTGTCGTAGTATGGAGGAATAACATAGCCTGCATACACATGGCTGTCAACCCTTACACCATGTCCACCGGGCTGGTGCAACACGGTAATCTTTCCTGGTGATGGACGAAAATCATTGTAAGGATCTTCGGCATTGATGCGGCATTCTATAGCATGCATTTGCGGAAAATATGCTTTGCCTACTATCTTTTCGCCGCAGGCAATTTTTATCTGCTCTTTAATCAAATCGAAATTGATAACTTCTTCTGTAACGCAATGCTCCACCTGTATGCGGGTGTTCATCTCCATGAAATAAAAGTTGCGGTGCTTATCCACCAAAAACTCAACCGTTCCTACACTTTCATAGTTGATGGCCTGTGCTGCTTTTATGGCTGCTGCACCCATTCTTTCCCGCAATTCATCCGTCATAAATGGCGATGGTGTTTCTTCTACCAGTTTCTGGTGACGGCGCTGAATGGAACAATCCCTTTCACTTAAATGGCAAATATTGCCGTATTGATCACCGGCGATCTGTATCTCTATATGCCGTGGTTCTTCCACAAATTTTTCCATATAAATGCCATCATTCTTAAATGATGCAGCAGCTTCGGTCTTGGCATTTTCAAATGCTTTTTCTATCTCAGCCTCTTCCCAAACTACCCTCATTCCTTTACCACCACCGCCGGCAGTTGCTTTTAAAATAACGGGATAACCCACTTCTTTTGCCGCAGTTTTTGCATGAGCAACACTTTCTAATAGTCCATCTATACCTGGTACCACGGGAACTCCTGCTGCGATCATTGTATTTTTTGCGGTGATCTTATCTCCCATGGCATTGATCATATCGGGAGTTGGGCCAATAAATTTTATGTTATGATCGGCACATATCTTGGCAAACTTACTGTTCTCTGCTAAAAATCCATAACCCGGGTGGATCGCATCTGCATTGGTGATCTCGGCGGCAGCCATAATATGAGCCATATTCAGGTAACTGTCTATACTGGCGGGCTTGCCAATACATACGGCTTCATCGGCAAATTTTACATGAAGGCTATCTTTATCGGCAGTTGAATAAACGGCAACGGTTTTAATGCCCATTTCCCGGCAGGTACGAATTACACGAAGTGCAATTTCTCCCCGGTTCGCTATTAATATCTTTTTAAACACAATCTTTGAATTAAAAATTAAAAATTAAAAATTAAAAATTCTTAAACTAAAGGTTTCCCTTTTTACTTTTGAATTTTTACTTTTTACTTAAGAGGGATCCACAAGGAATAAAGGCTGGTCATACTCAACCGGACTGGCATCCTCTACCAACACTTTTACAATCTTTCCTTTTATTTCACTTTCTATTTCATTGAATAACTTCATTGCCTCAATAATACAAACCACTTTACCGGCGGTAACTTCATCTCCAACTGATGCAAGTATGGGTTTACCCGGCCCCGCCTGGCGGTAAAATGTTCCAATCATCGGGCTTTTAATGGTTACCAGGTTATCAGCTTTAGGCTCGGCTGGTTTTGCTGCAACCGGTACTGCGGCTGCTGGAGCTGCTGCACTGGCAGCAGGTGCTGGCGTATATGATGGACCACCAGCTATAATATTTTGAACAGGATCTTTTTTCTGTTTGACCGTGATCTTTACACCTTCTTCTTCAATGGTAATTTCGCCGATATTTGTTTTATTGATGAGTTTTACTAACTCCTGGATTTGCTTGATGTCCATGTAGTTTATTTAATTGTTAATTAAATTTTGAAACGGGCTGCTAAGATAGGGTAAGATTAAGCATTACTACAACCTTAATTTTAAAAATACATGAAAAAGGGGCATTTTTTGGGCAAAAAACCCCATTTTTTGACGAAAATCAGTCATAATTGGCCTAATTACGAAAAATAAAAATGCCCACCTTAACAGGCGGGCAGCTATATCTTGTGCTCAATATCAATTTTATTCTTTTACTCTTTCAACGTATTCGCCACTTTTGGTATTAACCCTTATCAGTTCGCCTTCGTTAACAAATAAAGGAACGTTTACAGTAGCACCTGTTTCCACAGTTGCAGGTTTCAGGGTACGTGTTGCAGTATCTCCTTTCATGCCGGGTTCGCTGTAGGTTACCAGTAACACAATCTTATCAGGTAATTCCACCCCCATCGGCAGGTCGCTTTCTCCATTGATCAATACAGATACTTCCTGCCCATCCTTTAAAAACCTGGGCGCATCAATCATCGCTTCTGCAACAGTGATCTGCTCAAAAGTTTCAGTATCCATAAAACTGTAGCCGGTATCATCTTTATATAGGTATTGATACGGTTTCTTCTCAACCCTAACCGGGTAAATGGTTTCACCACTGTTCCAGGTCACTTCTATGGTTCTGTTGTTATCAACTCCTTTAAGTTTTGCCCAAACCTTTGCGGCTGCACGGGCTGTTTTATTTTGCCCAAATTCTATCACGGTATACAGGCTGCCATCTACTTTGATGATCAATCCTGAACGTACATCTGCTGTTGTTGCCATAATAACATAAATTTTTATCCCGATACTTATCGGGGGGCAAAAGTAGGAATAGTAAGGCTAAATCCGAAATCCAGTATATTTTAATAAATTGAACTGCATATTAACAACTGCTTTGTACAAGTATTAACCAAAGTAATTAGCTTTATAAAAAATTATACCAATGAGGAAAACTGTTTTTACTTTAATTTGTTCCTGCTTACTTATGAATGTTTTTGGCCAAACAGACAGTAGTTTGATATACCTGCGTTTTCCTACTGTACCCACTTTCAACATCATAAAAATACCCGACAGTACTAATTTTACGCAAAAAGATCTGGCCAAAAAGAAGCCTGTGATTTTCTTCTTCTTTAATCCCG
The DNA here is from genome assembly GCA_038257425.1 of Chitinophagales bacterium. Classification (GTDB taxonomy): domain Bacteria; phylum Bacteroidota; class Bacteroidia; order Chitinophagales; family Chitinophagaceae; genus Ferruginibacter. The sequence goes on along the minus strand of JBBSJI010000011.1, from coordinate 35,380 downwards.
ATTGTGATCATTGCCACCAGGAAACAAAGAATTTAACCGCAAAAATGGATCAGCTTAAAGATGTACAGATACTCATGATATCTATATTAGATTTCAATGCTATAAAAAAGTTTTACAACGATTTTAAAATTGCTGACTATCCCAATATTACCATGGCAAGAGAGGCCACTACACTCTTACCAACCTTCTTTAAAGTGCATAGTATTCCCGATGTTTATGTGTATGATAAAAAAGGGAAATTTCTTGAACATTTCAAAGGCAATGTGCCGGTTGAAAAGATAGCAGCCCTATTTTAAAGTTCCGGCATTACTTTACAAACCGTTGGTTCCATACCAGTTCTCCCTGTACCATTATCCTTATATCATAAAAACCCTTACCCAGGTTATGTACGGGTATGGTTATAGATTTGTTCAATGAGGAACTTCTTAACCGGTGTATTATCCTGCCTGAGCTTTGTTGTACAAAAATATTGATCACTCCTTTTATTGGCTCAGCCCCCCTGTATTCCAGTGTGAGAAAATCCTTTACCGGAACGGGATACATTACCCAGCCCTTATTTGCAGAGCCTGTAATAACTATTATACTCTTGCTGTATTCAATCTCGTTTGCGGTAGAGGTTGATTTTAAGCGGTAATAATTCTGCCCTTCAGCAGGGCTTTTATCTTCAAAATAAAATATCCTCGGTATCGAATTTTCAATGGATCTCTGTAAAGCAATATCCTGCCAGGTTTTATTATCTGTACTTCTTTGTACGGTATATGCTTTAATTTGAGCAGAATTGTGCTCCCATTTAATATGCACTGTCTTTTTCTTACTGTCAAGAACGGCAGTAAATTCAGGAACTGTATTAAACCCAAAAACAATAGCTTGGCTACTTAACAGGATGAGGAGGAATAGGATCTTAAACATGAACATTCAATTATGGAGTAAAATAAATTAAAGCCTGCTCACTACTTCCCATAAAACAGTTAAAAGTTAAACATCTGAATAACTTATCTGCTATTGAAATTTAAAATCCCGTTTTGCCGGAGGCGGTAATTAATTACCTTTGTCCGGCAAATAATTTTCACCTTAAACATATATAAATGAAAGTAACTGTAGTTGGAGCCGGGGCCGTAGGTGCTACCTGTGCTGACAATATTGCCCGTAAAGAACTTTGTAACGAGCTTGTATTACTGGATATTAAAGAAGGTGTTGCCGAAGGCAAGGCAATAGACATGATGCAAACCGCTACCCTCCTGGGTTTTGACACACAGATCACCGGCTGTACCAATGACTATTCCAAAACAGCCGGAACAGCTGTAGCCGTTATTACTTCGGGCATACCACGTAAACCCGGCATGACCAGGGAAGAACTGATCGGCATTAACGCCAGCATAGTAAAATCAGTAACCGAAAATATTTTAAAACATTCGCCAAATGCCATCATCATAGTTATCAGTAACCCGATGGATACGATGACATACCTGGCTTTAAAATCGAGTGGATTACCCAAGAACAGAATCATCGGCATGGGTGGCATTTTAGACAGCAGCCGTTTTAAATATTATCTGTCAACTGCCATGGGCTGCACTGCAACTGACCTGCAGGCCGTTGTTGTAGGCGGACACGGAGATACAACCATGATCCCTTTAGCAAGATTAGCAACTTACCAGGGAACCCCTGTTTCAAATTATTTAGATGCCGAAACTTTGAAAAAAATAGTTGCAGATACTATGGTTGGCGGTGCAACACTTACCGGTTTACTGGGTACATCTGCATGGTATGCGCCCGGCGCTGCCGGCGCTGCCCTGGTAGAAGCTATTGTAAGGGATGAGCAAAAATTATTCCCCTGCTGTGTGTATTTAGAAGGAGAATATGGCCAAAATGATATCTGTATTGGTGTACCTGTTGTTATAGGCAAAAATGGAATAGAGAAAATTATCGATTATAAATTAAATGAAGAAGAACAGGCTGCCTTTAATAAAAGCGCAGATGCTGTGCGGAGTATGAACAGTGCATTGGAAAATCTTTAATTAAATAATTTGTTATAACTATAAAGTGGCTTGAAATTTCAAGCCACTTTTTTATTTTAATTTACTCCGTCAGTTATCATTTCTTTATTGATCTTCATTACAAGGCCCTGTAAAACCTTACCGGGGCCACATTCCGTAAAATGTGTTGCTCCGCCTTCGATCATAGCTTCCACGCTCTGTGTCCACCGGACTGCACCTGTTAACTGGTCAATTAAATTTCTTTTTATGGCAGCAGGATCTGTTATTGCAGTTGCAACCACATTTTGATAAACAGGACAGGATGGTTCATTAAAATGCGTAGCTTCAATGGCAGCAGCAAGTTCTTCTTTTGCGGGTAACATTAAAGGAGAATGAAAGGCTCCGCCAACAGGAAGCACCAATGCACGTTTTGCACCCGCAGCTTTCATGCGTTCGCAGGCAACTTCAATCCCTGCTATAGAGCCACTGATGACCAACTGGCCGGGACAATTATAATTTGCAGGCACTACCACTTCCCCGGTTTCGATCATAACTTCTGCACAGATATCTTCCACCTTATCATCTGCCAAAGCTAATACCGCCGCCATTGTTGAAGGATTCATTTCACATGCCCGCTGCATGGCCTGCGCCCTTATAGAAACCAGCAGCAATGCATTTTCAAAACTCAATGTATTATTGGCCACCAGGGCAGAAAATTCGCCTAAGGAATGTCCTGCAACCATCCCCGGTTTTACATCAGCTAAAGTTTTAAAAGCAATAACAGAATGTAAAAAAACTGCAGGTTGGGTTACATTGGTTTGTTTCAGGTCTTCATCCGAACCGCTGAACATGATATCTGAGATGCGGAAACCCAATATTTCGTTGGCCTGTTCAAACAACTCTTTTGATCCTGGATTTGATTCATAAAGATCCTTTCCCATCCCGCTGAACTGGGATCCCTGCCCGGGAAATATGTATGCATGTGCCATAAAGCAATCGGTTTTGTCAAAAATAAATTTTAAATTTGAACTATAAAATAATTATGAGTTTACCAGATCAAATATTTAAGCCGGAAAGATACACCTACCAGGATTATTTGCTTTGGAAAGGCGACTGGGAATTAGTTAATGGTTACCCTTATGCCATGGCTCCATCACCTAACAGAAACCATCAATGGTTCTCCAGTAAATTCATTCAGCTATCGGGTAATGAGTTAGATAAAATAAGTTCAAATTGCCTATGTCAGGTTTATAGTGAATTGGACTGGGTTATTGATGACGATTCAGTTGTAAGGCCTGATTGTATGATTGTATGTGGAAGTTTTACAGAAGATTTTTTAACATTTCCTCCAATGCTGATTGTTGAGGTATCATTGCCTTCAACCAAACTTAGGGATAGAAATACAAAGTACAATCTGTATGAACTGAAAGGCGTTAAGTTTTATATTATTTCCAATACCGAAACTAAAACTGTGGAAGCATTTGAACTAATATCCGGTAAATACGTACCAAAAACTGATAATACATTTCAGTTTAAAGAAAATTGCCGGATTGATTTTGATGTTTACGCAATATGGAAACTAATGTAATTTTGCACTTATCAATTTCACAAATTCACTCCGTGTTTCATTTTTTTCAAATTGCCCCCAAAAAGCTGAAGTAGTTGTTACAGAGTTTTGTTTAGAAACACCTCTCATCATCATACATAAATGCGATGCTTCAATAACAACAGCAACACCAAGCGGGTTTAAGGTTTCTTTTATACAATTTAATATCTGGTGCGTCAATCTTTCCTGCACCTGCAGGCGCCGGCTAAACACGTCCACCACACGTGCAATTTTACTCAGCCCTGTAATATATCCATTGGGAATATAAGCCACGTGTGCCTTTCCGTAAAATGGCAACATATGATGCTCACACATACTATACAGTTCAATATCTTTAACAATGATCATTTCACTCACGTCTTCATGAAATTTTGCTGAGTTCAAAATTGCATTGGCATCAATATTATATCCCTGGGTAAGGAACTGCATAGCTTTGGCAACACGCTCGGGTGTTTTTTCCAGCCCTTCCCTGTTAGCATCTTCTCCCAATAAGTTCAACGTGTTTTTGTAATTTTCAATGAGTCCTAATGTTGTTTTCTCATCGTACTCTTCAATTCTTTTATATGCCATTATTGTATTTTTTTATTGCTGATAATATCATCAATCAATTTGCCGGGTAATCAACAAAATTCCTTTCGGTTTCGTACAACCTCACCTGCAGATCAAATTTCAATGTTAACTTTTCTCTCAAAATATTATAGATAACGATCGCAATGTTCTCTGCACTTGGGTTCAGCTCTTTAAACTCAACAGTATCTTCATTCAGGTTCTTATGATCAAAACGCTCGATCACATTTTCCTGCACTATATCGCTAAGCAGTTTCATATCAACTACATAACCCGTGGCCGGATCGGGAACGCCTGTTACCTTAACCACCAGTTCGTAATTATGACCGTGAAAATGTGGATTATTGCATTTGCCAAATACACGCTCATTGGTTGCCGCATCCCAATCGGGGTTGTTGAGCCGGTGAGCTGCATTAAAATGTTCTTTACGGTAAACAGATACTTTATTGCTCATGATACGTGTTATAACATATAAACATTAACATTTGTTCTAAAAATTATCCGGAATGATCAGAACAGTTTTTATTGATGGCTAAGGCAGAAGTCTGCTGCTCAAATGCACCAATCATTGAAAGGTAAAATTATTAATAAAGTTAGGCTTTGTTTGCTAAATGCAAATTATTTGACTGCAGCACCACCATAATATTCAACATAGATACGGGGCGTTTCATACAATTTAAGGCAATGCAGCTGAACTTCGGCAGGGAGATGCGGAGTCAATTCATTCCAGATACCGATCACCAGGTTTTCAATAGAACAGAGTTTACCGCTCATAAAATCAACGTCCACGTTCAGGTTCTTATGGTCGAGCTTATCAATTACATGCTCCTTTACAATGATACTCAGTTTTTTTACATCATATACAAAGCCTGTGTCGGGGTTTGGCTCACCTTTAAGTGTAACAAAAAGTTCAAAATTATGCCCATGCCAGTTCTCATTGGCACATTTACCAAAAACCTCCTCATTCTTTTCCCTGCTCCATGCAGGGTTAAACAGTTTATGAGCGGCATTAAAATGTTCTATCCTGGTGATGTAAACCATTATACTCCAAAAATTTCCGCAAAGGTAGCTGCTAAATCCTGAAATATGAAAGCTAAACACGAAATTTGTAAGATGCAAATTTTAGTAATTGCTGCAACAGCAACCGAAATTCAACCTTTTATAACTTCCAATACTAAAGCAGATGTGTTGATCTGTGGTGTGGGTGTTCCTTCAACCATTTATCATTTACAAAAAAGAATATTACAGGTAGAGTATGACCTGGCGATACAGGCAGGTATTGCCGGTTGTTTTGATAACAGGATTGAATTAGCAAAAACGGTAATGGTAAAACAGGATTGCTTTGCGGATCTGGGTTTTGAAGAAAAAGAAAATTATACGCCTATATTCAATACTGATCTTGCATATAAGGATGACCCGCCTTTTGAAAATGGATGGTTGGTGAACAACCACCCTTATTTGAATGATCAGGGTTTACAAATAGTAAATGCTATCACTATTAATAAAGTAAGCGATAGCGGGCTGCAGCAACAGCAGTTCATAAAAGTTTTCGGGGCTGATTTAGAATCAATGGAAGGTGCGGCTTTACATTATGTTTGCCTGCAGGAAGATATCCCGTTCCTGCAGCTCAGGTCAATATCAAACTATGCTGGTGAAAGGGATAAAACAAAATGGATGATGAAAGAAGCAATAGCTAATTTGAACATCGAATTATCAAAACTAATTACCCGATTAACGGATTAACCAATAGTATGAAACTTACTTTAGGCTTTTCGCCCTGCCCCAACGATACCTTTATTTTTGATGCATTGGTAAATAATAAAATTGATACCCGTGGATTATCATTTGAGGTAATGCTGGAAGATGTGGAAACTTTGAACCAATGGGCCCTGAATGGAAAACTGGATATCACTAAACTAAGCTATGGAACTTTACCATTGGTAATGGATAAATATGCTGTATTGAATAGTGGTAGTGCATTGGGAAAAGCTGTGGGACCATTATTAATTTCTAAAGAAGAAGCAATACAAGATGTGGAGGGTAGCGTAATTGCAATTCCCGGTGAGCATACCACAGCTCACGTACTTTTTTCATTAGCCTATCCCGGTGCAAAAAACAAGATCTTCATGCGTTATGATAAGATTGAAGATTTTGTTATAGCAGGAAATGGCCTGGGGGTGATCATCCATGAGAACAGGTTCACCTTTGAAGACAAAGGGTTACACAGGATCACCGACCTGGGAGAGTACTGGGAAAAAGAAACTGCCAATCCAATACCGCTTGGGGGTATAACAATAAAACGTTTAATTGAAGATGAAATAAAATTTAAGGTTGATGAATTAATCAAAGCAAGTATTGAATATGCTTATGAACATCATTACAAGGAACTGACTGAGTATGTAAAAGTCCACTCGCAGGAAATGAGCGAATCCATCATGCGAAAACATATTGATCTTTATGTAAATCATCACTCTATCAATTTGGGCGATGAAGGTAAAAATGCAATTAAAAAATTCATTGACATTTATCAGTCAACCCATACAGACATTAAAATCTCCATAGAGGGCCTTTTTGTATAAGGCAATAATCTATTCATTTTTTTGTAACCCTTTCTTATAAACTTCAAGGCAGCGTCTTCTGGCAAACTCATGTTCAACAATTGGTTTTGGATAATTAAGTTCATTAAGCTCAGGTACCCATTTATTAATATAATTGAGTTCAGGATCAAATTTTTTTGTCTGCAGGTATGGATTAAATATCCTGAAATAAGGAGCAGCATCACAACCACTGCCTGCAGCCCATTGCCAGCCGCCGTTGTTTGCAGCCAGGTCAAAATCCAGCAGCTTTTCGGCAAAATAAGCTTCTCCCAGGCGCCAGTCCAATAACAGGTGCTTACATAAAAAAGAAGCCGTGATCATGCGTAGCCGGTTGTGCATAAAACCGGTTGCATTTAATTCCCGCATGCCTGCATCTACAATAGGATAACCGGTTTGGCCAGTACACCAACTTTCAAATTCACCTTCATCTCTCCGCCATTCTATATTATCATATTGAGGTTTAAATGCCCTGCCCTTTCCTACCTCTGGAAAATGCCATAGTATCATCTGGTAAAAATCCCGCCATATCAATTCATTAAGAAAAGTTTCACTTAAACCCATACATTGCTTTGCAATTTGCCTGATGCTCACTGTGCCAAATCGTAAATGAACACCCAGTTTTGAAGTTCCTGCAATTGCAGGAAAATTTCTTTGCTGTTGATATTTAATTAGAAGCTGCTCGTTTAATTCTTTTGAGGGGTAAGGTTTATCATTATTGATGAATCCCATTTCATTTAAAGAAGGTATTTGTTGTGGAGGCTGCTTGTAAAAATTATTAAAATATTTTTCTGCGGGATATAACTTTGTATTATAGTCCTGCAAAACAGCTTTCCATTTCCTGCTATAAGGGGTAAACACTGTGTACGGTTTTCCATCATCCTTGGTCACTTCATCTTTTTCTAAAATAACCTGATCTTTATAGCTATACAATGCAGCTCCTTTTGATTGTAGAAATTTAGCGATAGTAGCATCCCTTTCCACGGCGTATGGTTCATAATCATGATTGGTGAATACTTTTTCAATGGTATATTTTTCAAAAACTATTTTAAAGGTTTCGGCAGGGGTAGAATAAAAAACTTCCAGGGTAGAATTCATTTTTACTAAACTTGCCTGCAACTCTTCTATCGCAGCATGAATGAACGCTACTCTCCGGTCAGCTTTATCTGCCAGTTTATCTAAAATATTTTTATCAAAAATAAAAATGGGAAGAACGGGGTTGTTACCCTTTAATGCATGGAACAGGCCTGCATTATCGGTAAGCCTTAGGTCACGCCTGAACCAGAATAGGTTTACTTTTTGCAATTTTCTCTCACTTTAATAGTACTAAAGTATGTAAACAAAAGATTTATTTATTTGTTGGAAAGATGGCCGAATTAATTTTGGCTGTGAGGTTATTGGTAAATTTTTTATCCCCGATATTCTGCACCCAGCGTATATTATAAATAGAATTGGTAAGAAAAACTTCTGCTGCTGAAAGCAGGTCATCAACAGCCAGCCCGGTTTCTTCAACCTGGTAATTAAGTACAGTGAGTTCTTTGATGATATATTTTCTCATTACCCCCGAAATACAACCTTCACTTAAGGCGGGCGTATAAATAACTCCATTCTTAATAAGAAAAATATTGGCTATGGTTGAATCACAGATCCTGTTGTGGGTATTCAGCAATACCGCATCATTCCATTTTTGTTCTTTTGCATGAAGGGCGGCCATGCTGTATGGTAAAAAATTATTGTGTTTAAGATTACTAAGTATATCACAACTTTTTTTTACATCCGTATAAATACCCAGTATTAGCCCATTGCTGTTCCACGTAATGTTATCGGGTGACATTGCCCAGGTTTGGATTATATAATTGGGAGTGTGGTTAACAGGATCATACAATCCGCCATCCCCCCTGAAAACGGTAATTCTAATACGGGCAATTCTAATATGCCCATTCTTATTTAATAATGCAAGTATTTCCTGCTGCAACTTATCGGGGGTAAAATGAGTTGATAATTTAAACTGTAATGTATCCAGGCCTTTCCACAAACGGGCAAAATGCTCGTCAATCATTTCAACGTGGGTGTTGATGCTTTTCATTGTTTCAAAAAGTCCATCACCAAATCTCAGCCCACGACTGTTTACAGAAATCAGGGCCGATCCCTCGTTAAAATATTTACCATTAAAAACAAAAAAATCCATCTGTCAAATATAGTAATAACGATGTGTAAGTACACTATATAAATACAAACCCCCGGACAATCCGGGGGCTTATCTTCATTACAGTTTTAGAGAATAGGGTTAATCTTGTTCCTATTTAGAATTCTTCATTTAAAATTTTGTTTTTTACAGCATACATAATTAAACCTGCTGTACTTTTTGCACCGGTCTTTACTTTTAGTTTATCACGTATGGCTTCCACCGTACGTGGGCTAAGATCTACCACATCTGCAATCTCTTTAGTACTTTTCTCCTCACACATCAGCTTTAATATCAGCATTTCTTTTTCATTCAGGTTTGCTTCCTGGTGAGCTAAGCGTTGTGGGGCAGCATCATTTCGTTGCTTCAGGTTAGTAAGCAAAGCTTTATTGGTTAGAGAATTGAAGTAATACTCCTGTTCAAAGCATGTTTTTATGGCTTCGTAAATGATCTCACTGTCGCTGGTTTTGGTAAGGTAACTATTGGCACCAATTTCCATTAATTTGGTGATCATACTGTGATCATCCATCATGGTCAGCATAATGATCCTTACATTTGGGTACAGTTTTTTTATTTCGGGCAGTGCAGTTATGCCATCCATGATCGGCATTTGTATATCCAGCAGGATCACATCTACCGGTATCATTTTGAGCATATTCAGCAAATGCATGCCATTATCTGCCTCAGCAATAACCTTCACATCTTTTTTTGCACTTAATGCGGTTTTTACACCTGCCCGGTAAAGCACATGATCATCAGCAATTATAACTTTTATAGGTTCTGGTAAATTTTCAATTGACATATAGAATTTTTTTGGGTCTTTGAGAATATGGATTAATACTTGATATAACGAAGAATGCAAGTTCAAATTATATTCAAGAACAAGAAAGCGTGTAATTACCCTTTGTAAGGCATGGGGTTTTTACGCAGTATATTGTGATACCCGGCTTTTATTACTCATTAAATTAAAAAAACATATGCGATCTAATTTGTTCCTAATTGACTTTTTATGAAAAATTAAGCGATAATTAGTAGAAACGGGCAGATTTATTATCTGCCCGTTTGGCTTTAATTGATACCTGATAATAGAGTACGGATTAAAACTCTCAATCAAATATGCTGTATTTAAAATTTATATACAAGGGAAAAACAACAGAAAAAAAGGGGATTTTTCGGAAAAATGAATTAATAAATAAAGGCTAGTATTGTATTGAAATAAAAATAAACAATTTGAGATTATCCTATTTCATTGTTCTATTTGGCACTGGCATTATTATTATTGCTTTTATTATTGCAATTGCCTTTATAAAAAAAAATAAACCACTATATTTTAAATATATTATTACATTTATTATTCTGGGACTTCTATTATCTGCTAACACTATTGTTAATAATAATGATATTTGGTTCTCCAATAAGAAAATCTCAATTTTAATAGAACAATCACTATTAATATTTCAATCTTTGATGCTGGGTTTGTTCTTTATAGAGGTGCTAAATAAATCAGTATTCGTAAGAGATACCAAGTTGTTGCTTTTTGCATCAATTTTTATTCAAATAGCATTACTTATTATAGGTTTTTCAACAAACACCGAAATTAAGCCTATTATATCATCCAATTTATTCTTACTTATTTTTTCCTTTTTTTATTTAAAGGATTTAATGAAAAATCGTCCTACACTAATACTTATCAAATCATCAGTTTTTTGGATAGTTATGGGAATATTCTATTTTTCTACCATCAGTTTCCCTATAAATTCTTTAATTCCATTTATCGCAAAAAATCATGAATATCGAAACCTTCGTAGTCAAATTTTTTCTATTTCAAACATTTCTCTTATAGTGCTGTATTTATTTATTATAAAAAGCTATTTATGCTTAAAGCACCCACAGAATTTGTAATTATTTTTATAATTATTTCGGTTATACTAATACTCGCCTTGATAGTATTTATTACAATAATTATATACCGTTACCAACAAAAACAAAATGCTTATTTTAAAGATATAGAAGCTCTTCAAACATCACATCAAAATGCCTTACTGCAATCGCAATTGGAAATCCAGGAACAAACCTTACAAAATATATCCCGTGAAATACATGATAATATTGGTCAGAAACTAACACTTGCTAAACTGTATTTAAATACACTTAATTATGCAGATACCAATATAACTGTTTTGCAAGTAACCGATTCTGTAAATATGATCAGCGAAGCTATTAAAGATCTCAGCGATATAAGCCACAGCATGAGTAGTGAAATAATTTTAAACAACGGCCTTATAAAAGCTTTGGAATTTGAAGCAACCCAATTGGAAAAATCAGGAATTTATAAAATTAATTTTTCTGCCACTGGTAACACTATTTTTATGAATGCTAATACTGAGTTAGTTCTGTTTCGCATAGTGCAGGAGGCGCTAAACAATATTATAAAACATGCTAAAGCAACGACAATAAATATTCTTCTGCATTTTGATTCCGTTTTACTTACTATGGAAATTCAGGATAACGGAAACGGATTTGATACCGACAAATCTCTGTTTGGAACTGGCTTACAAAATATAAAAAAGCGTGCTGCAATTTTAAAAGGGAATTTAAATATAAGCAGCGCAAATACAGGCACTCAAATTAAAATTGAAATTCCATTAGATGAAAACAATACAACCATATAAACTCATTTTAGCAGATGACCATATTCTTTTAAGAGATGCACTTACAAACCTCCTTAATAATTCTGACGAGTTTATAGTAATTGCCAGGGCAGGTAATGGTGAGGAAGTAATAAAGTCAATTGAAAACGGATATAAACCTGATATCGTACTTATGGACCTAAACATGCCCAAGATAGATGGTTACGAAACAGCAAAATGGCTGACAGAGCACCATCCCGAGATAAAAATAGTGATACTTACCATGTATGATAGTGAAATTGCCCTCATACGGCTATTACAAGCGGGTGTACATGGATTTTTAAAAAAGGATATTCATCCTTCGGAATTAAAAGATGCTTTGCTCACCGTTGCGGCTGGTGAATATTACTATTCAAATCATACATCAATTAAAATAGTTTCTCTTTTTCGAAAACAATCTGCCTTAGAAAAATCCATATTAAATGAGACAGAAATTGAGTTTTTAAAGTTAGCCAGTACGGATATGACCTACAAAGAAATTGCACGACTCATGCACATGACACCCAGGCAAATTGATACTTACCGTGATACGCTATTTACAAAATTAGAGGTAAAAAGCCGGGTGGGCCTGGTTATTTATGCAATTAAAAATGGTTTGGTCACTTTTTAAATTCAGGAAGTCATTTTCAAAACTTCAAAGGCAATTATTCAATTAATTTATTACGCATTCCATACATAATCAATCCTCCTATGGTTTTAGCATCAACCTTGGTCTTCATGTTCTGGCGTATTGTCTCAATGGTGCGGGGGCTCAGGAATATTATCTTTGATATTTCTTCAGTGGTTTTATCTTCTGATAAAAGTTGCAGGATCTTCAACTCTTTTTCGTTAAAGTTCACCGGAATATTACTGCCATAATGCTGACGTACATTTTTCTTCTGCATTAATTTACCCATCACTGCCTTATTTACCAATTCATTAAAATAGAAATCGTCATTCATACAGGTTAGTATGGCCTCATATATTTCTTCCGGATCTGTTGTTTTAGTTAAATATGCATTGGCACCCATTTCCATCATTTTGCTGATCATCTGCTGGTCATCATACATGGTAAGCACAATGATCTTAATATCCTCATACTCTTTTCTTATAAGTTGAATGGCATTGATCCCGTCAATTTCCGGCATCCGTATATCCATTAATAATACTTCGGGCTTTTTAATTGCTATCTTATGCATCATATCCTTACCATCTTCGGCTTCCCAAAGCATTTTAAGGTTTTCTTTACCGGATAGGGCCATTTTAATGCCATCCCTGAAGATTTTATGATCATCGGCGATGGCTATCTTAATTAAACCTTCGTTTCGCATTGCATTGATAATTGGGGGTTATTCTTAAATCCAGTTCAAGTTACAGAATTCATTCAACATCTATTCAAATTTTACGATTAAAATGCAATCCCGTTTTATAAATCCTCTTTGATAGTCAATTGTTTAAGAAACTACGGTACGTAGTTTTACGCTATTATTTTAACGTTAATCTACGCAACCTGCCTGCACTAATACGTTATAAGAAGTATTTACTGCACAGTTTAAATAGGGCATAAATGCGCTTGCCAATAATTTAAGCCTGCTGTACTTTTGTACCAGTTGATTGACATTGGTTAAATAAATATCCTTATATCCAAATATCCAGTAGAAATACAAAAAGTTTCAGTATCCACGAAGAACCGAGTTTGTGCTTGTTTACCGGTGTCAATCAACTCTTTAAAATCCCGCTTACCAATCCAATATCTAAACCTGGCTGTATTTTCTTTTAAGCTAACCTGACAACAAACTCTCCCATGGCAAAACAGTGTCCTACGCAATACTTCTAAATACATTCTCCTCCTATACGTATAAATACGTAGGTAAAGCTACTATTTATTATCTTAGTAATTTTACTATCATACTTACGTACATTTACCCTAATTTAAGTAGTTGAATTACGCACATCTTGTTCAGAAATCACTATAAATCTGCATTTTAGGTATTAAAAGCTTGACAAAATAAGATTTAGGGGGTTGCCTGTGCATGGCTTTTGGTGCAAGTTTACACCTCATTACTACTTTTAGAAACCTTAAAAACTAATTTATTATGATCAATCAGTCTATTATTGATTTCTTAGTTGAGTGTTTTAGCTAATCAGCAAGTCAATTTATATTTTTGATTCTAACTTCCAATTGGTTATTTTTGATTAAATAACCAATTTTTATTTTACAGTATCTTAAATATATTAATCTCTTTACAGAAATTCTACCTTTTATTTTTTTCTTGATCTACATTAAGAAGATTGACTCAAAAAATAAAAAGGTATTTTTTTTATATACAAGTTTAATCACTATACTTGTTTTAGCTGTTGTAATAACCAGATATATATTAAATTCTTATGAAGATTATTATTTAGTCATAAGGATTTATAATGTAATAGAATACTCTTCACTTGCGTATCTCTTTTTTCTTTACATAAAGAATAAGTTAATTCGAAAGATTTTATTATATTCTATAGTACCTTACTTTCTATTTTGCATTTATGATTTCGTTATTGCCAAGGAGCCTACTTTAGCATTTCGCCCTCTAATTATTGAATACATTGTTCTTTTGTTATTTATTATTTACTTCTTTTTTGAAGTAATGCAGGAGAATATTGTTGAGCCAATTTATCAAAAGTCAATCTTTTGGATTTGTGTTGCTTTTATCATTAATTTTTCTGGCAATTTTTTTCTTTTATTATCCTCTATCTCTAGTTTTCAAGATGCGTCATTTCGAAATACCTTTACAATAATCAACGGTACTGTTACAATTTTGAAGAATGTATTATTATGCATTGCAGTTGTATTAAAAGAAACTAATAGTAATATCCAATTTTATAGACACCCCTCATTAGATAGCAAACTGGATTCAGTACTCCCTTTAAAAAACCAAAATTAACTATTAAGCAACATGTTTTTTTTACAAGCAACTGGCTCGTCTGGAATTACCCCTGTTATGTTTTTAGGAACATTAGGTATGCTGACGCTTGCTATTGCTATTGTTGGATTTGTTATTTTTCATCAACGCAAAGTAATCCGCTATAATAACCAGTTGAAAAAGCTTGAAGAGGAAAAGCAGCAGATCCTGTTAAATGCATCAATCCGTTTCCAGGAAGAAGAGCGGAACCGTATTGCGGCCGATCTACATGATGATGCTGGCCCCCTGCTGGCCACAGCCCGCCTTTATCTTAATGAAAACCTGGTAAACCAGGAAAAAGCACAGCAATTACAAAGTATTTTCAGTGCTAAGCAAATCCTGGATGACGCCATCCTTCTAATACGCAACATTAGCCACAGCCTGATGCCTCCCACGCTTAAAAACTTTGGATTGGAAAGTGCTGCCACTGATTTGTTTCAAAAAATAGGGGCTAGCGGAAGTCTGAACGCAAGTGCCCGTTTTCACGATTACCGCACCCGCCTTAAAGTAGAGCAGGAATTACTGGTATTTAGAATCATTCAGGAACTGGTGAATAATATCCTTAAACATAGTAATCCTGGCTTTATTCACTTAACACAAAACATCAGTGCCAATAAAATGTATTTCCGTATTCATCACGACGGTACAGGTATTGTTCAGGCTGATTTCGAAAAACTTAACCATAGTACGCTTGGCCTGGGTTTAAAAAATATTGCCAGCCGTATTAAAGTATTGAATGGACATATCTTCTTTGAAATAGACCCCAGTAAAACTTATTATAAAGTAACTATAGAAATTCCAAGGGAGCCTATGATTTAAGAAAATCCTTATCCCGATATTTAGTTTTCTTTTCTACATTTTTATGGAATAAACATAATCCTTTAACAATTAAATTTTCTTTTCCGTAATTTTACGGTTAAGTTAAACTATGAATGAAATTAAAGTAGCCATTGCAGATGATCATAAAATTTTCCGTAAAGGAGTAATCCTTTCCATGCGGTCATATTCCAACATTAAATTTGTGATGGAAGCAGAGAATGGTGAGGAACTGCTTGAAAAAATCCCTGAATTTGCACCTGATGTGGTTTTATGCGATTTGAAAATGCCAGTAAAAGATGGTATTGATACCACTAAACTCATTACTAAGAATTTTCCTGGTATCCGTGTTATCATATTAACCATGTATGAAGATGAACGATTTGTAGGGCATTTGATGGATTGTGGTGCGGCAGGATATCTTTTAAAAAGTACTGATCCTTCTGAAATAAAAAAAGCAATAATGGACGTAATGCGTACCGGCTTTTATCTTAATCCATTCGTGAATAAGGTGCTCATTAAGAAAAACTATTCCAAGCAAAAATTTAATCCTTCCCTCACATCGGAAGTTGTGCTTAGTGAAAGGGAAAAAGAAGTGCTTACCCTGGTTTGTATGGAATTTACTGCATCGGAGATTGCTGCTAAGATGGATATCAGTGCAAGAACTGTTGAAGCTATAAAAGACAGGCTGATGGAAAGGTTTGGCGTTAAGAACTCAGTTGGCCTTGTTTTTTATGCAATGAAAAACTCTTTGATAGATTAGACAGACCTACTTCCTTAAAATAATCCAAACAACTTTGCATCAATACTGCTTATGATCTGTCCCAGGTGCTCTTCATTTTCTGCAAACTTATTTTTATCTGCATCTATTATCAATAAAGGTCCCTCTTTATAATTATCAATCCAGTTATTGTAAAATTCATTCAGTTTTTTAAGATAATCCAGTCGGATATTTTCTTCATATTCCCTACCTCTTTTTTGTATTTGTGCAACTAATGTTGGTACAGATGCTTTCAGGTAAATAATAAGGTCTGGTGGCTGAACCATGGTTTTTAATGTTTCAAAAAACTTATAATAGTTATCAAAATCACGTTTGGTCATCAGGCCCATATCATGCAGGTTAGGTGCAAAAATATTCGCATCTTCATAAATGGTCCTGTCCTGTATCACAGTTTCGGTACCATGATGAATTTCCAGCAATTGGTTTAACCTGCTGTTTAAAAAAAAGATCTGCAGGTTAAAACTCCAGCGGGGCATATCTTCATAAAAATCATTCAGGTAAGGGTTATGATCTACATCTTCAAACTGTGGTATCCATTTATAATGCTTGCTCAGCATTTCAGTCAACGTTGTTTTTCCTGCACCAATATTCCCTGCTACAGCTATATGTTTTGGTTTTTTATTCTTAGCCATAATACCCCAAACCCCTAAAGGGGCTTTTAAGATTATAAAATTTTAAATAATTTTTCTGATTTCAAAGACTGAAAGTATGCAAACTTAATAATATCACAATATAAAAATGCCCCTAAAGCCTCTTTAGTGGTTTGGGGCATCAAAAATAATTTAATCCCATTGCTTCTCTTACTAGTTTCATGGTTTCGCCTGCGCTCCGGTTTGCCTTTTCGGCTCCTTTTATCATTATCTGCTTCAAGCCATCTTCATCCTGTAAAATAGCATCAACTTTATTGCGGATGGGTGCAATAAAATTAACCATATCCTCTGCCAGTTGCTTTTTCAGATCTCCATACCTTATCGTACATTCGTTATACTCTTCCTCAAATTGCTGAACGGCAGCCGGGGAACTTACCAGGTGCATCAATAAAAAAATATTCTCAATATAGTCAGGCTTGGGCGCATTTTTTTCCGAAGGCCCGCTATCTGTTTTAGCCTTCATTACTTTTTTACGGATCACATCGTCGGTATCCGCTAAATACAGAGTAGCCATCTGGTTCTCACTTTTGCTCATTTTACCAACTCCATCCAGGCTTGGCACTTTTATCAGGTTTTGGTTATAATTAAAAGCCTGCGGCTCCGGGAAAACTTCCCCATATCGGTGATTGAACCTGTTGGCAAAATTCCTGGCCATTTCCAGGTGTTGTTCCTGGTCCTTACCAACAGGCACATATTTAGCCCTGTGCAGGATAATATCCGCAGATTGTAAAACCGGGTAGGTTAATAAACCTGCATTTATATTATCAGGATTTAAGCGCACTTTCTCTTTAAAAGTGACTGTTTTTTCCAGTTCTCCTTTATAGGCCAACATGTTCAGGTAGAGGTACAGTTCTGCCGTTTCATGCACCTGGCTTTGGCAATATAAAGCCACTTTATCAGGGTCAAGACCACAGGCTATATTTTCAGCCAGTACCCTGTGTACATTAGCCTTAAGTTCTTTTGTATCAGGATGCGTTGTTAAGGAATGCAGATCAGCTACCATAAAAAAGCAGTCAAATTCATCCTGCATTTTTACGTAATTGCGGATAGCCCCAAAGTAATTACCCAGGTGTAAAAAACCGGTGGGCCGTATACCACTCATTACAATCTGCCTGCCGGCAGGTATGATTTCATTTTTCTTTTCCATCAGGTGGCGAAGATATGAAAAGTTGCTACTCCCCGATTATCAACTTTTCCATTCATAAATGTTATAGACCGGCTACCACCGCCATGTTTGCAACAACAAACTATCTGTTATATTTGCGATATGGAAGTTAATGATGCTTTAGTTGATAAATTATCCAACCTGGCCAGGTTAAAATTTAATGCGGCTGAAAAAGAAGACATTAAAAATGACCTGCAAAAAATGATTCATTTTGTTGAAAAATTAAATGAAGTGGATACCACAGGTGTTGAGCCCTTGTTGCACATTAGTAACAATGTAAATGTGTTGCGTACAGATGATGAAAAAGGCAGTATAACCCGTGATGAAGGATTAAAAAATGCAGCGCTACACGATGCGCTTTTTTTTAAAGTACCAAAAGTGATCAAAAAATAGTTTAGCAACCCCTAAACTTATAAATAAAAATAAAAATGCAGGGAATCATCCATCTGGAAAATATTCGCAAAAGTTATTACCTCGGCAAAAATGAATTGCCTGTATTAAAAGGCATTACCCTGGATATTTTTAAAAATGAATATGTGGCTTTGATGGGACCCAGCGGTTCTGGTAAATCTACTTTGATGAATCTTTTGGGTTGCTTAGATACAGCTTCAGCTGGTAAATACATACTTAATAATAAAGATGTAAGCCGTATGCCTGATAATGACCTGGCCGAAGTTCGTAATAAGGAAATCGGTTTTGTGTTTCAGCAGTTTAATTTATTACCACGTTTAACTGCTGCTGAAAATGTAGCGCTTCCCCTGGTTTATAGCGGTGTTAGTAAAAAGGAAAGGGTAGAAAGGGCTATGGAAGTACTAACAAGGGTAAAACTAGATGACAGGAGTCATCACAAACCAAACGAATTAAGTGGCGGACAGGCACAGCGGGTTGCCATAGCCCGGGCGCTAATCAATAACCCTTCTATTATTTTAGCGGATGAACCAACAGGAAACCTCGATTCAAAAACATCTTACGAGATAATGGATATTATGGGCAAGATACATGCTGATGGTAATACCGTTATTTTAGTAACACATGAAGAAGATATTTCCCACTATGCCCACCGCGTTATAAGGCTGAGGGATGGAATTGTGGAAACCGATAGCATTAATGCAAACCCTGTAGTTACTGGTTTACCGGTTTAACATTTTCTATTCTGCTAGGCAAAGCATATTTTCTAAACAAAAGAAAATTAAATGTTTTAAATACCTTTGAAAAGGTAACTCACTAATTATGGCATTTAAGATTTATACTAAAACGGGAGATCTCGGTAAAACCAGTTTAATTGGCGGTACTAAAGTTCCTAAAAGTAATATCAGGATAGAAGCTTATGGAACAATAGATGAATTAAATTCCTTTGTTGGCTTAACTGCTGACCAGTTTAACCACGAATCATCTAAAATCATTTTAAAAGAAATACAAGACCGCTTATTCACGATCGGTTCTTCCCTCGCCTGTGATCCTGAAAAGGAATCTCAACTAAAGATTCCTGACCTGAAAGAGACAGATATTGAACTGCTGGAAAAAGAAATTGATAATATGCATGAAGTACTGGCACCAATGAAATCATTTATATTACCAGGAGGCCATATTGCTATTTCTACAGCCCATGTAACACGTTGTGTATGCAGGCGGGCAGAACGCATTTGCGTGAACATGCAGGAGCATGATCTGTTTGTGGAACCACTGGTAATAAAATATTTAAACCGGCTTAGTGATTACCTTTTTGTTTTGGCAAGATATATTGGTTACAACTTGGGTGTAGAAGATATCCCGTGGAAACCCCGTATCAATTAGGTTGATATGTTAATTTGATAATTTGATGATTTGGAGATGATATAAAACTAATTGCTGTAAATACATTTTTCAATCACCAAATCTTCAAATCAATTCATCATCAAATCATCTTCCCATCTTTCATTTGCAAGATCCTGTCACTCATTTTAGCAAGCTCTTCGTTGTGGGTAACGATTAAAAAAGTTTGATCGAATTTATTACGCAGATCAATAAATAATTGATGTAATTCTTTAGCATTGGCACTGTCAAGGTTTCCCGTAGGCTCATCTGCCATAACAATAGAAGGGCTGTTTATCAAGGCACGGGCCACGGCCACCCTTTGCTGTTCACCGCCAGAAAGTTGCTGTGGTTTGTTCTCCAGCCGGTCTCCCAGCCCTAAAGTTTTCAACAATTCAGTGGCCTTTATAACCACTTCTTTCTTTTTTTCGCCTGCTATCCAGCCCGGTATACAAACATTCTCTAAAGCTGTAAATTCGGGCAAAAGATGATGAAACTGGAAAACAAACCCTATATGTTTGTTCCGGAAAGCGGCTAATTTGGTTCCATTAAGCGATTCGAGGTGTTCGTTATTTAAGATTATTTGTCCTTTATCCGGTTTATCTAAAGTGCCTAAAATGTGCAGCAGCGTGCTTTTACCAGCACCTGATGATCCTACAATGCTTACGATCTCAGCTTTTCTTATTGAAATATCCACCCCCTGCAGCACAGCTAAATGGCCATAGCGCTTAAAAATTCCTTTTGCTGTTAACATGGTTCGAAAATAAGTAATAATTGCAAATTTCGCCTTTAAAACAAGGGCTTAGTACAGTTTTTGACATTATATAACCGGGTAGCCTTCAAAAGCGTTTTTAAAAACACTTTTGGTTATTCCAAATGAACTTATACATTTGCAAAAAATTAAACCCTTTACAAGATGTTTTGGACACTAGAATTAGCTTCACATTTAGAAGATGCACCATGGCCGGCCACTAAAGATGAATTGATCGATTATTCAATACGCAGCGGTGCACCAATTGAGGTTGTTGAAAATTTACAGGAGCTGGAAGATGAAGGTGAAATATATGAAGGCCTTGATGATATCTGGCCCGATTACCCCAGCCAGGAAGATTTCTTTTTTAATGAAGATGAATATTAAACAACCCCCTCCGCCCCCTGAAGGTGGAACCATGATCTCATTAGTTTTAAACTCTTTTCTTTTTCTTCAAAAACAAAATTGCATAAATAATTAAGCCTCCTGAAAATCAGGAGGCTCTTTAATATCGTAGGAACCAGGTTCCCCCTTCAGGGGGCGGAGGAGGTTTTACATCTTATTGATCACCGCTTCAGTTACACCTGTGTAAGAAAATCCTCCATCATGAAACAGGTTCTGCATAGTTACCATCTTCGTCATATCACTGAACATCATTACACAATAATTGGCGCAATCATCAGAACTGGCATTTCCTAAAGGGCTCATTTTTTCGGCATACTCCATAAAACCATCAAACCCTTTTACACCACTACCAGCAGTAGTACGTACTGGTGATTGCGAAATAGTATTTACCCTTACATGTTTTTTAACCCCGTAGTGATAACCAAAACTGCGGCCAACACTTTCAAGCAATGCCTTTGCATCTGCCATTTCGTTATAATCGGGAAACACACGCTGAGATGCTATATAAGTTAATGCCACTACACTGCCCCACTCATTAATGGCATCCATCTTCATGGCAGTTGCCAACACCCGGTGTAAACTCATGGCAGATATATCCAATGATTTTGAATTAAAGCCGTAATCAATTTCGGTATAGTGCTTTCCCTTGCGCACATTAATACTCATACCAATAGAATGAAGAATAAAATCAACCCCACCGCCGAAATGCTCCATGGACTTGGTTATGAGATTGGTTACATCTTCATTGCTGCTTACATCACAGGGAATCACTGGTGCTTTTACAGCTTCAGCCAGCTTATTTATTTCACCCATACGCATGGCAACAGGTGCATTAGTTAAAATGAGTTCTGCACCTTCTTCATGGCATTTTAATGCTGTTCTCCACGCAATTGACCTGTCGTCTAAAGCGCCAAAAATGATTCCTTTTTTCCCTTTAAGTAAGTTATATGGCATGTTATGTTTTTTGTGCGGTAAAGATAGTCCTAATTGAAAATAAAAAAAATCCGGTATTGTACCCGTTGCCTTCAATGACAAAGATTTATTTGCCTTTATAACCAGTCCAGATCATTACAAGAACAGCCACCAGGCTATAAATTGTGGCTGTTATTAAAACAAGAACAAAATAACTGATCAATCTTTTACCACTGTCCTTGGGTCTTATTTTTTGCAGCAGGTACCTGTTGAAAAAATAAAAAGGAACTACAGCCAGCAGAGCTATAGTAATGATCTTAAAATTGGCGATAAAAAACATAGGCTGTATTGATGCATCAATTTCCAACCATCTCCCTCGCATTTTGCAATGCAGCGGCAGTAGGCTTTTCGCCACTCAGCATCTGGGCTATAGTGGTAATGCGTTCATCAGTATTTAAAAGCCGTATGGAGGTAACGATCTTATCTTTTTCTATTGCTTTATACACAAAATAATGAGCATCTGCCTTTGCAGCAATCTGTGGTTGGTGGGTAATGGAAATGAGTTGGTGTGAACCAGAAAGTTCTTTCATAATATTACCAACCTGTTTGGCCGCTTCGCCGCTTATGCCTGTATCGATCTCATCAAATATCAATGTTGGTAATTGCAGTTTTTTTGCAACCAGCGATTTGATACAAAGCATCAACCTGCTTAACTCTCCCCCACTTGCTACTTTACGTAAAGGTTCAAAGCGGTTGCTTTTATTGGCATCAAACAAAAACTCAATTTTATCTATACCAGATTCTGCCAGTGCATCTGATTGCTCTATTTCTACCATAAACCTGGCATTCGGCATCCCTACCTTATTCAACAGGTCATTTACATGCTGTATAAATGGCTTAATGGCTTTTTTACGATTATCAGAAATTACCTTGGCAGTTGTTTCACATTGCTGCAAAAGTTCATTAGTTTGTTTTTCTTTTTGCTGTATGGCTTCGCTGATGTTTAAAATTTCATTTAGTTTTTCCTGTAACTCTTGTTTCAAAGACAACAATTCGTTAGTAGTTGTTACACCATGTTTCTTTTGCAGTTTATAACCCATTGATATACGGTCGGTCACTAATTGAATACGGTCGGCACTGTAATTTACGCCGTTATTTATATGCTCCAGTTCATCGGCAATATCGGCCAGTTCTAATTGGGTACTTTGTAATCTTTTTGCCAGTTCTGCAATGCCGATATGGTATTCATCCAAGGCATGCAATTTATTGTACAGTGTTTTTAACTGTTGCACAACCGGCTGTTCGCTTTCTTTTAATTCGTAACAGATACCGGCAAGTTCCTGCTTCACATTTTCTGCATTGCTCAACAACTTTAATTCGCTATCCAATTCTTCCAGCTCATTTTCCTTAAAGTCTGCTTCATAAAGCTCATCAAAAAGAAACTGGTTGTAATCCAATGCAGCATTGGCAGCTGCCTGTTGGGCCTGCAGTTCAAACAGTTCCTTTTTTACTTTTTTGTATTTTTGAAATACCAGCTTGTATTGTTGCAACATTTCGGTATTACCTGCAAGTGCATCCAAAACCTCCTGTTGAAAATCAGAAGAGCTTAACTCCTGCGTATCAAACTGCTGGTGCAGGTCAACCAGTAAGGTACTGAGTATTTTTAACTGGTTTAAATTAACCGGCGTATCATTTATAAATGCCCTGGATTTGCCATTAACAGCAATTTCCCGGCGTATGGTTAAAACATCTTCAGCATCCAGGTCATTATCTTTTAAAAACTGCCGGATACTTTCATTGCTCATAGCTTTAAAAATCCCTTCAACCACTGCTTTTTTTTCTTTCTGTTGTAATACAGTACTATCAGCCCTTTCGCCCAGTACCAGGCTTAATGCACCCACCAGTATACTTTTACCGGCACCTGTTTCCCCGGTAATGATATTCAACTTACCTGAAAAATCAATTTCAAGCTCATTTATTATTGCGTAGTTCTGTATGTGTAATTTCTGAAGCATGCATTTATTTAACCGGATGGCAAATTAGTGAAAAAAACTTTTAGCTGTTAGCTATTAGCCTTGAGAAAATAAAGTTGACAACAAAAAGCCCATTCTAAAAAGAATGGGCTAACAAAATTATGTGTTTAGGTAAAAGCTTATAGCTAATGACTAACAGCTATTTTACTACTACTGTATCATTAAGATCAGCATCAACTAAAATACGGCCACAGTTTTCGCAAACCATGATCTTCTTACGCAATTTAATTTCGCTTTGCTTTTGGGGAGGAATAGCGTGGAAACAACCGCCGCAGCTGTCTCTTTCAACAGCTACCACTGCTAAACCGTTACGGTAGTTCTTACGGATACGATCGTAGCTGGTAAGCAGGCGGTCATCAGCATGTTTCCTTGCTGAATCAGCTTCTTTGTTGTAATGTTTTTCTTCTTTCTCAGTTTCGCTAATGATTTTCTCCAGTTCGCCTTTCTTTCCTACAAGGTGCCCTTCTTTATTTGCTACTGCTTTCTTTGCAATTTCAAGCTGCCTCGCTTTTTCAGCGATCTCTTCGGTTGCATCCTTAATATGTTTTTCGCAAAGCTTTATTTCCAAAGTCTGCATTTCTATTTCTTTATTGATAGCTTCAAACTCACGGTTATTCTTTACATTATCGCTTTGCTTCTCATATTTTTTTACAAGTGCTTCAGCTTCTTTAATGCCTTCTTTCTTTTGAGCAATAAATTCCTGGATGCCGTTTATTTCTTCTTCTACCCGGGTTTGCCTTGCATGCAGACCTTCAATTTCATCTTCAAGGTCTTTTACTTCCATTGGTAATTCACCTTTCAAAATTTGAATTTCATCCAGCTTGCAATCCACTTTTTGTAAAAGTACCAATGCGCTTAATTTTTCTTCAATTGAGAATTCTTTAACTGCGGCCATTTTTTAATTTGAAGTTTGATATTTGAAATTACAGGAAGTAATGCACCGGGTTGGTTTTTACCCCTGTTTTTAGGACGGCAAAGGTAGGGAATTTTTGGCTCAAAATACCAAATAACAGGTCTATTGTAAACTGTTCACTCTCATAATGGCCAATATCCGCCACTACCAGTCTGCTGTTGGCATCAAAAAATTCATGGTATTTAATATCGCCTGTTACATAGAAATCGGCTCCTGTGGCTGCGGCGGCCCCAAATAAAAAACTGCCGGCCCCGCCACAAAGCGCAATCTTTTTAACCGGTTTGTTCAGTAATGGGGTATGTCTTATTACGGAAAGGTTGAATTTTTCCTTTAAAAGCTTCAGGAACTCAGTTTCAGTGGTTGTTTCAGGTAACTCCCCTGTCAATCCACTCCCTGCCTGCTGGTTTGTATTGTCCAGAGCCACTATATCATATGCCACTTCTTCATAAGGATGGGCAGCTATCATAGCGGATATAATATCAGGCTGCCTCCAGCCCGGGAATATCATTTCCATCTTAACTTCTTCTTCAGTATGCCTTTCTCCAACTTTTCCTGTAAAAGGATTGGTTCCTTCACCGGGTTTAAAAGTTCCCTGCCCTGTAGTATTAAAACTGCACTCACTGTAATTACTGATGTTTCCACCCCCTGCAGCAAAAATTGCTGACCGTACTTTTTCAGCATGATCAACAGGGACAAAAGTGAACAGTTTTTTTAAAGTCCCGTACCGTGCCTGAAGAACGTTGCGGTTGATTAAACCCAGTTTATCGGCAAGTGCTGCATTAACGCCATGCAGTACATTATCCAGGTTGGTATGTACTGCATAAATGGCAATATCATTTTTAATGGCAGTAATAATGGTTTTTTCTACATAATTCTTACCGGTTATCTTTTTAAGCCCTGCAAAAATGATAGGGTGATGTGCTACTATAAGATTGCATTTTTTTTCAATGGCCTCTTTTACCACTTCCTCCGTAGCATCCAGGGTGGTGAGAATACCGGTACATTCCCAGCCCGGGTTACCAGTAAGCAACCCTGCATTGTCATAGTTTTCCTGTAACATCAGGGGTGCAACAGTCTCCAAAAAAGCAGTTATTTCCTGTATCTTCATTTTACTAAATTAAACATGAATTGAACGAACTGTACAACCGATATAAAACAAAGATGCAAAAAATTGCCGATGTAAAATATGCATCTGCAGTTTTACAATGGGACCAGGAGACTTACCTGCCCCCAAAAGGCAATGATATAAGAGGAAGGCAATTGGCTACCCTTAATGAAATAGCACACCAGCAATTCACCGAAAGCAGTACTGGTGACCTGCTCACAGAATTATTATCAAAAGATAATCTTACCCCTAAAGAAAAAAAAAATGTACAGCTCAGTCTGGAAGATTTTACCAAAAGCAAAAGGCTGAGCAGCGACTTTGTACGAAAGATGAGTGAAACGGTACACAAAAGTTTTCATGCCTGGATACGTGCCCGGAAAGACAATTCTTTTAAAACCTTTCAACAACCTTTGCATGAATTGATAGCGTTAAAAAAGCAGGAAGCTGATATGCTTGGTTACCAGCATCACCCATACAATGCCTTGATGAACGATTATGATAAAGGGCTCACAGTTGCTATAGTTGATAAGGTATTTACTGATCTCAGACCGGAGTTATCTGCCCTGCTGGATACTATAAAAAATAAAACCCAGGTTGATGATTCATTTTTGCAACAGCATTTTGATAAAGACCGGCAATGGCAATTCGGCCTTGAACTTTTAAAACAAATGCATTTTGATTTTGAAGCCGGAAGGCAGGACATTAGTGAGCACCCGTTTACCATCAATTTTAATAATAAAGATGTAAGGATAACCACACGAATCGATGAAAATGATTTTGGTAACATGGCCTGGAGTTGTTTACATGAAGGCGGTCATGCGTTATATGAACAGGGTTTACCTGCAGAAGAATATGGATTGCCTTTGAGTGAATATTGCAGTCTGAGTATTCATGAAAGCCAGAGCAGGCTTTGGGAAAATTGCGTAGGCAGAGGGCTACCCTTTTGGCAACACAATATACTATTGTTAAAAAAAATCTTTCCTGCACAGTTCAAACAAGTTACACCTGAAATTTTTTATAAAGGCATCAATAAAGTGCAGCCCTCCCTGATACGTACAGAAGCTGATGAGCTTACTTATCATTTTCATGTGATGATAAGATATGAAATTGAAAAAATGCTGATCGAAGGAAGTATTGATACAGCAGACATACCCGCATACTGGAACGAACACTATGAAAAATACCTGGGCATAAAAGTTGCTGATGATAAAAAAGGTTGCCTGCAGGATGTACACTGGAGCCACGGCAGTTTTGGCTATTTTGCTACTTACAGCTTAGGCAGCCTGTATGCAGCACAATTTTATGCAAGCTGCAGCAATCAAAATAAATCTTTGGAAAAAGAATTAACTTTAGGTAACAACAGCAATTTATTGGCCTGGCTGCGACAACACATTCACGGGCATGGGCGTTATTACACATCAGAGGAATTGTGTAAAAAAGTAACTGGCGAAACATTGAACAGTAAATACTTTATGAATTATGCCATAAAGAAATATGATGATATCTATACCAAATAAATTAAAGGCATGAAAAAAATTATTCATTTACAGGCAGTAATCATTTTGTTATTTGCAATTGCAGGCTCCTGTTTTACAGGATGCAGCAAAAGCGCTGTACAAGCAGCACAGGCAACTTACGCACAACAGCAATTTGAAGACAATATCCTCAACAAAAATTTCAGGGTATACCTTGCAACAGATAATGGTACAGACCTTACGGCACAATTTACCGGGTACACTTTTGTTTTATATAAATCTACTTATTTTAACGGGCCTATGACTGCTGTAAAAAATGGAACCACGTACAACGGCTCCTGGAGTAGCAATGATGATTACAGCAAGTTGGTGATTACCTTTCCATCAGCACCGCCAGAATTTATTTTTCTGAACAGGGAATGGAAGTTTACAAAAAAGGCTTTGCCTATTATGGAACTTGCGCCCTGGGGTACTTTAGAGCCTAAAGTATTGCACATGGAAAGGTTTTAATTCCCCTTTAGTTTATTTACAAGATCAACATATTGCTGCATAGCTTCTGCTGAAGATTTGCCTTTTAATTCAGCCCATGCGTCATACTTTGCTCTATTTACAAAATCAAAAGGATTGGATGGTGCTTCTCCGCTTACATCCCCTTCGGTAGATTGTTTGTACAGGGAGTATAGTTGCAGCAGTACATCATTATCGGGCTTAGTAGCAAGTAATTTACTGTCAGTAATTGCTTTTTCAAATTGTTCCTTGATATCCATGATTTGTTTTTTTCAAATTTAAGCTAAACCGCATTAGGTAAAATAAAAAAACGCTTCAGCAAACTGAAGCGTTTTTTCCAAAATTATAATTCTACCTGCTTATTGTTTCTTTTCTTCGTTAGACTTTGCATCTGTCCTGTTTGTAGCTTTTATAGTTGCTAACTTTACTTTAAGTTCGGCAATTTTTAAGTTATCTGCTGTAGGCAAATCTTTTTCTATTACGGTTTTCCTGGCATCCAATGCTTCATACAAAGCTTTTATTTCATCCCAATCTTCGCTTGTATATGTATCTTTATTGCTAACTACGGTTTTTATAAAAGTTTCATATACAGCAACAATATTCTGTGGAGTAACAAAGTCAAAATTCAGGTCGGTACCAACACGGCCTTCACCAAATAAATTATTCCGCAAGGTTAATTTATATTCGTCAGCAGGCAATAAATTCACTTCTGCCTCTTTGAGCTTAATTTCATAGCCGGCTTTTATGGCTGCAAATTTTGCTTTTATGGCTTCTGCTCTTTCTTTTTCAATTACATCCAGGTTTGCCATTCCTGCATCTATCCTGGAAATTCTTTCATTAAAGCCAGATTCTATCTCTACCCAATTTGTTTTTGAAAATACTACCGGAGGTACAGATTCTACAGAATCTACATAGCGGGTTAATACTTCTACATCATATTTGGCTGTTTCTTTTTTTGCATTTGTACAGGCTGTAAAGGCTAATAGCAGGGCAATAGCAGTAATAATGAAATGTATATTTTTCATTTAAATTGTTTTGTTCAACTTCATAAAAACAACATTTATGCCAGTTAAACAAAACTGTAATACTGCTAATGATGTAATAAATTTAAAGTTCGCAGATCTGCCCTGCAAAACAGGATAAAATACTGCAAGCAAAATTTATTTCATAGCCAACAAATCTACCTTTTGTATTGAAGGAGCTTTACTCAACAAAAGATCGGCATTCGCCATGAGCGCCGCTGCAATAGGCCCACTCAAATGTGCATCACGGCCTTCATCGCTTTCAAAAGTATCGAAAATCCCAAAGGTATTATCGTTCACCTGAAAGGCATACCAATTGTGCGTAAGAGGCTCGCCTTCGGCTAAGGGTAAAGCACTTTTTAGGAAATTTGCTGGAGAGTAAGAGCTACTAATGCAGGTTCTCAAACAAATTATTTTAAAAGATCAATAACTATTCTCTAAATTCAATGCAGCAAAAGAATTTAAAATATCTTTTACTATTGGGTGTTGCCTTAATCTGGGGAATGGTTTTGTATAGGATCGTAAGCGGTTTCAACAATTCGGGTTCCTTAAAAAACTGCTCTCCGCATAAGGATAAATATCTCCCGCTATCTTTTTTGACGCTGAGGTTGAAGGACTGTAAAAACTTAATTGATCTTGCTCTATAGTACTCATGGCATTATAAGCACCGGTACTGGTAGTGGCTTCAAAGGGCAGGTACTGTTTAGGCTGGCGGCCATATTTATCATACTTATTGAAGCTTACTATATCCTTGCCATCAGGACTTCCCGCTGCTACTATACTTTGCAGGGGCCTGCCAAAGCCATCAACATAACTTATTGCCCTGGTCTTCTCCGCATTGGTTAAAATTGAAATGTCTGAGGCATCTTTTATCGATTCTTTGCGGATCACGTATGTTTCTACACCGCCGGGTTGTGTAATCGTTTGGGAAAATAAAGGCTGCTGAAACAATACAGCAAATACAACTAAAATTGCCAGCTGTTTTATGGGTGAAAATCGCATACAGTTTAGTCTTTAAAAGGGTTAGTTCTTAATCGCCGTTTATTACAGGTATTGCATTAGAATAAATTATTCATTTTATGTCCTACAAAAAGATCTGTTATTTATTCGTGTTCATCATTATTATTTGATTCTTTATTCTGTTACTTTAAAGCATCTGCAGAATAAAGCCACCTTGATCTCACAAAATCCCGCTCTAGTACTCGTCATTCTAGCCCTTCAAATCTGGTGGGCCTCATGTTTCTATTTATGCAGTCAAATATAACCATTGGACACTGGGCCCATTCTTTCGACAGCTGTTACATCTGCAGGGGCGAAAAATACTACTCTCTGAATTAGTATTTAAGATTGCTATTCACGGAAATAGCAAAAAGAATTATTGGAAGTGCTAAAAAACTAAATGAAATGCTGCCCCACAAAATTTTATAAATTCTTTTTTTTTCGTCAAACACTTTTATCATGTCGTTTATTTTAATTTTATTTTTTGTACAATAACTGTATAAAAAAAATCAAAGACAAAAAGCATACTATTAGAAAGAATTTAAAATAAGGCATTGAAAAAAGGTCGAATCCACAACATTTGTCCAGCAGGTCATAAATTAACATACTCCATACCATTAATGCAATTGCCAATAAATTTACAGTAGCATAAATAGGAGCTGTTGCTTTTTGTTTTAAAAAAAAAATGTAATAAGAAAAAAAAATGTTTTTAAAAATCATCGGCAAATATTTAATTTTATAAAATCAACTTAAAAGACGGATTGCTTTACTTGAATAGTTCCGATTTTTCCGAATTTGGATAAGTAATTTACAAATCATACCAATGGTGTCCCGTTAACATTCAGAACTAATAGCCTGATTGCTATGGGGCTTGGTTTCTTCTGTAATTAAAAAATACTTACCTGTTCTGTATCAAAACCCCTTATAACTTAAACGCATACCACTTGGAGTCCAATGCTCTTCTTCATAATTATCAATACGCTGCTGGATATTTTCACTTATTGTTTTTCCGTTGATCCCCAGCGATATAAGGTAGCCTGCAAACCACACAATGCCTCCTACTGGAAAGATGTCCTACAATCGTATAAAAGACGAGTGTCGAACCAAAAGGGTCAATACAGTTTTCCTCTATATCTCCCAACTGGCAAGTATTTTAGGGGAAAAGAAAAGCGGCGACAGCGGTTGTAAAACCGATGCCGCCGCTTTAGTGGAGAGTATCGGGGTCGAACCGACGACCTCTTGCATGCCATGCAAGCGCTCTAGCCAACTGAGCTAACCCCCCAATTTTTATCTGGATTGCAAATATAGCGTCAACAGACTCTGCCTCAAAATCAATTTTTAGTTCTGCTTATTGGCAGGCGATGCCGGGTTGGTATTTGTGCCGGGATTTACTTTGCCAGGTGCTGATTCCAATGATTTTAATGCATCAAGATTCTGGCGGGCAAGTACAAAATTGCTATCCAGCGCTACTGCTTTTTCGAAGTATAATTTTGCTTCTGCCTTTTTATCAAGATCATATAAGGTTAAAGCCTGTATGTTATATATTCCAGCCTGTAAATAAGTTCTGCGTACCTGCTCACCGGCATTATAAGTTATAGTGTATTCAGGTTTGAACTGAAGCTGCAGTGTGCTGTTGGCGGTTACCAGGCACTCAGCCAGTCGCCTTATGCTGTATTGCAACTCCATTAATGTGTATGCATGAAAAGGGCTTTTTGTTTTTGAATATAGTTTTTCAAATATGGCGATAGCTTCTTTAGGCTCATTTAATTTATCCAGAGATATACCTTTCATCTCCAGTAATACCAGGTCATCGGGCTTTGCTTTTAATCTTTTATCTGCCCAATAATAACATTGAACATAGGAATTCTGCTGCAGGTAAAGCATCGCCAATGTGTCTTCGTAAACTGTATTTGCTCCCTGATCATTTACATAATAGCTTAATGCAGTGATGGCAGTGGAAAGATCGCCACTAGCAATGGCTTGTTTAAAAACCTTTATATGGGAATTTTGGGTACCGGGTACAGATTTAGTGCCTTGGGCATTAACAATACTGCATAAAAATACAGCCAGGCAAACAGTTAGTATTGTTTTCATTTTAATTTTTTTGAACGCTCAAATTAAATAAAAAAACCGGAATTAGATTCCGGTTCAGTATAAATAACATATTATAATTTTAGTCGCCCCAGATCTCTTCTTTTCCGTCAAGCCATGACTTAACTAAGCCTGTGGTTACAGATTTAGGCCTTTCAAGCGGAAAGCCCAGGGCCCTGTCCCAGCAAAGGCTGGCCAAAACTCCTAATGACCTGGATACACCGAATAATACTGTATAGAATTCATACTCCACCATTCCATAATGTACCAACAAGGCTCCACTATGTGCATCAACATTTGGCCACGGATTTTTAATTTTTGCTATGGATCCTAAAACCGGGGGAACTGCCTCATAAATATTCCACACTGTTTGCACCAATGGATCGTCAGGCATATGCTTTTTACCAAATTCCATCTGGGCGGTAAAGCGGGGATCTGTTTCCCTTAATACTGCATGGCCATAGCCCGGTACAACCTTGCCTTCGCTCAGAGTCTTTTTAACGTAATCTTCTATTTGTGTTTTGGAAGGGATATCATTTCCTATACTTTCTCTCATCTCGTAAATCCATTTTATCACTTCCTGGTTTGCCAGGCCATGTAAGGGGCCTGCAAGTCCATTCATACCGGCTGCAAAACTCAAATACGGATCGCTTAATGCCGAACCCACCAGGTGTGTAGTATGGGCTGAAACATTACCGCCTTCATGATCAGCATGAATAGTCATATATAAGCGCATCAATTCATGAAATCCTTCATCTTCATAACCCATCATGTGTGCAAAGTTGCCCGACCAGTCTAACAGGCCATTGGGCTGAATATGCTCTCCATTCTTATATTTACGGCGATAGATATAGGCAGCAATCCGTGGAAGACGTGCAATGAGGTCCATAGAGTCATCAAATACTGCATCCCAGTATTCTGATTTACTAAGACCTTTTGCATAGCGCTTTGCAAAATTACTTTCGGTTTGTAAGCTCATGATGGCAACTACAAATTGTGTCATTGGGTGAGCACTTACCGGTAAAGCTTCAATGGTATCAAAAACATAATTGGGCACATGGCTGCGGCGCTGCCAGGTACTGCTTAAATGCTGTACTTCTTCTTCTGTAGGCAAAGAACCTACAAGCATCAGGTAAAATAACCCTTCGGGCAATGGTTCAGTACCATCGGGTGCCTTAGGTAATTTTTCTCTTAATTCCGGAATTGAATAACCACGGAAACGAATACCATCCTGTGCATCAAGTAAGGAGGTTTCGGATACTAAAGCAGTAATGCCACGCATGCCCTGGTATATCTGGCTTAATGTTACTTCGCCAATAACTTTATCTCCATGCTCTTTAAGCATAGTTTTTATCTCTGCTGCTGTTGAATCAGCTTTTTCTTTGAACCTGTCTTTAATGATACCCATAACCTATTTATTAAAAATGAATGACCTCCTGCTGAATCTTTTATTCAACTAAACTCCAGAAAATATCAATGAAATTGATTAATTTTTAGAAGCCTTAAAATTACGATGCTGATGGTTTTAAAACAAATGTTTTACCGGAAAGTTTACATAAATAAAGATGCAGCACTTAATTACTTGGGTGCTTTTTTATAAAGGTAAAAAGCAAGCACGCCGAAGAGGATATTGGGTGTCCAGGCAGCAAGAAAAGGAGTAAAATTTCCCTTGGTGGCAAAAACCAGGGAGAACCTGCCGAAAAGAATATAAAGCACACTGATAACTACACCAATGGCAAGATGCAAACCACTGCCGCCACGAA
This sequence comes from Chitinophagales bacterium, assembly GCA_038257425.1. Taxonomy (GTDB): domain Bacteria; phylum Bacteroidota; class Bacteroidia; order Chitinophagales; family Chitinophagaceae; genus Ferruginibacter. The sequence continues at coordinate 1,659 of JBBSJI010000011.1, read as the reverse complement.
TCTTGCGGGAAGCCAATACTGCACCAATAATGGTAAGGATCAATACGGAAACCGGGATCGCATCCCTGTTATACCGTTCTACCAAAAGCGTATTCAGCATTTCTGAACCACGCAATCTTTCCAGCTTAATGAATTCATCAAGTTCAGGAGTGGGCAACTGGTCTTTAAGATACTCGTCCTTTCGCAGGTCACGGGGTTTAAAATTATAGGAAACAAGCATCTCGGTGGACCGCGTTATATTTTCGGAAATACTATCTAACCGGCGTTCTACCACATTAAATAATTTCCATTTACCCGTGGCAGTATCCCAGGTAAACTGGTCGGAGCGTAAATTATAAACAAGTTTATTATCACTGAAGCTCTGCACAAAAAATCCATTGCCCGATCTTAAAATAGTATCATAACCCCTTATACCTACATAACTATTGGAATCAAGTTTAAAATAAAGCCTTTGCTTAAAATTGGAGTTATTGCTTTCGGGTGCAACCGGTCCATCTATATACTTTGCTTCAAAATTACCCCATTTTAAATTTGCTTTTGGAACTACATATTGGTAGCCCATCCATAAAATAACAGATAAGAAAACACCTCCAACTACATAAGGCAATAAAAATCTTCGAAAGCTTACACCACTGCTGAGTATTGCAATGATCTCGGAACGACCTGCCATTTTACTGGTAAAAAATATCACTGAAATAAAAACAAAAAGCGGGAAGAGCATGGCATCTATCCGGGGAATGAAACCCAAATAATAATCGGTAATTATTTTAGATATGGGCAATTTGGATTTTACAAAATTGTCGGTCTTTTCACTGATGTCGACAACTACCACAATTGCCGTAAATAATATCAAACAAAAGAAAAATGTTGTAAGATATTTAGACAGTATGTAGCGGTCAATTTTTTTCATACTTATAAGTAGAGACAAAAGTAACTGAAATGAGGTTGGCAAAGAAATACAGAAGTGAAGAATTTGTGAAGATTGAAAGAAGGTTTAGGAGTTTAGGGTTTAGAGGTTTAGAGGTTTAGAGGTTTAGAAGTTTAGAAGTTTAGAGTTTAGAAGTTTAGGGAGAACGTAATTTCAAATTCACAAGCTAAATTACTAAACTCTAAACTACTAAACTACCGATCGCTTTAGCAGCGATCCATCCGGTTGTCCATGCATTTTGAAAATTATAACCACCGGTAATACCATCCACATTGATTATCTCTCCTGCAAAGAACAACCCCGGGCAGTTTTTACTTTGCATTGTATTGAAATCAATTTCGCTTAATTGTACCCCACCTGCTGTAACAAACTCCTCTTTAAAAGTTGTTTTACCCTTTACTTCATATTCGTGTGCACATAAATTCTTGATCAGTTTATTTTGTTCTTTTGCAGGAAGGTCGGCCCAGCGCAGATCAGGATTAATACCAGATTGTGCCAACAGGTACTCCCATAACCGGTTTGGTAATGCAAAAGGATTGCGGTTAATCATTTTTTGAGCTGCAAGATCAAATCTGATTTTTTGGAACCGCTCCCGTAAACTGTTTTCATTAAGTCCCGGTATCCAGTTCACTAAAATTGAAAAATGATAATTTTGTTGAGCTAATTCTTTTGCCCCCCAGGCTGAAAGCTTTAAAACTGCAGGGCCGCTCATACCCCAGTGTGTGATCAGT
>JBBSJI010000010.1:0-56933 GCA_038257425.1 Chitinophagales bacterium | reverse complement strand
TGCAACCTTTACAGCCTTTGGCTTTACCTTCCCGGGTGGGCCTGTTGGTTATGTACCTAACGTAGCAGCTTACAACGCACTGTACAATACAGGCCCGGTTAACGGGGTTTGGAGTATAGGTATCTATGATGCCGGAGCTCCCGATGGCGGAACTTTGAATAACTGGTCTTTAGATATTGATTATGTAGTGGGTGTTCCGGCAACTGCGGCCACATGGTCTCCATTAGCAGGATTATTTAATGATGCTGCTGCTACCATACCATATGCAGGTACTCCTGTTGATTCAGTTTGGGCAAGGCCAACACCGGCTGGTGTATATCCTTACCAGGTAACTGTACAAAGCATGCCTGTACTATCTACATTTACCAACCCGGCCAATATTGTTATCAATGCTTCTGGTCCTGGTACACCTTATCCTGCTAACCTAACTGTTAGTGGTTTACCTACTTCGGGTGTTGGCGTGGATTCAGTAAGACTGACCGGAATAAGTCATACCTGGGGTGATGATATTGATATTTTATTACAATCACCAACAGGTCAGAATGTAGTATTGATGTCGGATGTGGGAGGTATAGTAGCTGTTCCCAATGCAACTTATACTTTCAGGGATGGTGCACCTGCAATGAATGCAACAGCCGCCAATCCAACGGGTACATATCGCCCAACCAATAATGGTGCGACTGATACATGGCCTGCTCCTGGACCTGGTGCTATTACACAGGCAACGCCTACACTGGCCTCCTTTGGTAATACAGCCAATGTGAATGGTGCATGGAAGCTGTTTGTATTTGATGATGTGGGCGGAGATGCCGGTAACATAAGTGGTGGATTTACTATTTACTTCAATGTATCTATACCTGCATGTACCTCACCTGCAAGAACAGTGATCGTTACAGTTAACAGCCCAACAACTGTTACTACACAGCCGGTTAACCAAACCATCTGTACTGATAAGGTAGCAACCTTCACAGTAGTTCCAGGTGGCTCCGGTCCGTTCACCTACCAATGGCAGGTAAGTACCAGTGGCGGTAACCCACCATGGACAAACATTTCCAATGGTGGTGTTTACAGCGGTGCTACCACAGCAACCTTAACCATTACTGCACCTCCGGTGAGTATGAGTGGTTATCAATACCGTGTAATTATTAATGGCGCTGTACCTTGCGGACCTGCGACCTCTTTTGCAAGAATACTAACTGTTAATCCATTACCTGTTGTTGTTATCAGTGCTAACCGTACCAGCATATTCCCTGGTATGACAGCAACATTGACTTCAACCGTAACGCCTAATGCTCCTGCCCCTAATGGAGGATATACCTGGCTGAGGAATGGAGTTGCTGTGCCTGGTGGTACAAATGCAACATTGATTGTGGATATTGACAATTTAGGTGATTACACTTTAAGGGTTACAGATATTAACGGATGTACCAATATATCTAACATGATAACCATTAGGGATTCTGTAAGCAGTAAATGCTTTATCTATCCTAATCCTACCAGTGGGCTATTCCAGGTAAGGTACTATAGTGTAGCAAACAATGTGTTGCCAAGAACATTAACTATCTATGATTCTAAAGGCGACAGGGTATTCACTAAAATGTACACGATCGGAAGACCGTATGACAGGATGGATGTTGATATGAGGGCTTATAGCAAAGGATTGTACTGGGTTGAGATCGGTGATCTTAACGGAAGCCGACTCAGCATGTGCAGAGTAGTGATTCAATAAATTATAACTTAAACGTTATACCAATCCCCCGGTTAATTACCGGGGGATTTTTTGTACTATTACCTGCAAAAAAAAGAGCCACTATAATAGCGGCTTTATTTTTAAATACCTGGAGTTTATTTATATTCTCCAAAAATCTTTCTCAGTTCGTCAGAAATTTCGCCGAGCGTGCAGTAATTTTCTACAGCCTCTAATACAGCAGGCATAAGGTTTTCATCAGACAGGGCTTTTTTCTTTAAGGTCGCTAAGAAGGACGCAACCTTGTTGTTATCACGCTTTAATTTAAGTGCTTTTAATTTTTCAATCTGCAATGCCTGTACATGCTCATCAACTTTAAAAACAGGTATTGTATTTTTTTCTTTCGATTGAAATTTATTTACAGCAACGATTATTTTTTCTCCGTTTTCTATCTGCCGTTGGTATTCATATGCACTTTTTTCGATTTCATCCTGGATGAATCCCTGCTCTATTGCTGCAACGCTTCCACCCATAGCATCTATCTTTTCAATAAGCTTCCAGGCAGCCTTTTCAACTTCATCAGTAAGTGATTCTATAAAATAACTACCGGCAAGTGGATCTACAGTATCAGTTACACCGCTTTCAAAAGCAACAATCTGCTGGGTACGTAAAGCAATAGCTGCAGCTTCCTCTGTTGGCAGACTGAGGGCTTCATCGTAACCATTGGTGTGCAAAGATTGTGTGCCACCCAACACTGCCGCAAGTGTCTGTAAAGTAACCCTGCTGATATTATTATAAGGCTGTTGAGCTGTTAAAGTGCTGCCACCCGTTTGTGTGTGAAACCGCAGCATCATTGCTTTAGGGTCAGTTGCGCCAAGCTCTTTCATAATAGTTGCCCACATACGCCGGGCTGCCCTGAATTTAGCAACTTCCTCAAATAAATTATTGTGGGCATTAAAAAAGAAAGAAAGACGTTTGCCAAAAACATTTATATCCAGGCCTTTTTGCAGGGCTGCCTGTACATAAGCTTTGCCATTACTTAATGTAAAAGCTATTTCCTGAACAGCCGTACTGCCGGCTTCACGTATATGGTAACCTGAAATTGAAATAGTATTCCACTTAGGAACCTCTTTGGCACACCATTCAAAAATATCGGTAATGATACGCATGGAAGCTTTAGGCGGATAAATATAAGTACCCCTTGCAGCATATTCCTTTAAAATGTCGTTTTGTATTGTACCAGATATCTTACTAAGATCAGCTCCCTGTTTCTTGGCAAGCGCAATATAAAAAGCAAGTAAAATAAACCCGCTGGCATTGATCGTCATGGAGCTGGTTACTTCATCAAGCTTAATGTCTTTGAATAATATTTCCATATCCTCTAAACTGTCGATAGCAACACCTACTTTACCCACTTCGCCATCAGCTAGTGGGTGATCACTGTCATAGCCGATCTGTGTTGGCAGGTCGAATGCAACACTCAACCCGTTCACGCCCTGGCTTAATAAATAATGATATCGCTGGTTACTTTCTTCTGCAGTAGAGAAGCCTGCATATTGACGCATGGTCCATAAGCGGCCACGGTACATATCAGGCTGCACTCCCCTGGTAAAAGGGAATTCTCCGGCCCCCCCGCCCCCCAAAAGGGGGATTTGAGCAAGATCTTTTTGGGTATAGATCGTTTTTATCTCGATCCCGGAATCAGTATATCTTTTTTTATCAGTAGCCATAATTTTATTAAAATGAAATTTAAATACAAAAAGCTGTCAGCCTTGAGCCTGCCTTTGTCGGCAGACAGGCGTGTCGAAGGCGGGTACAATTCTAATACACGGGTTCGACAAGTTCAACCTGACAACCTTTGGTATATTAGCGTTTATTAAGTTCAAAAACTATTAATTATAAAAATCGCTTTGCTTCAAACTGCAGCGCACTTAATACAACTGCATTTAATTCAGATTCAGTACTTGCTACATATTCCAAAATGCGTTTACTTAGTTCAATTCCGGAAGCATCAGAAGGCAGGGTAGCAGCCAGCTGATTTATGATAAAACTGTTTTGATCCTTTAGATTACCGATTGCCTTCCACATTTTAGGATCTATATAGATCTGCTGCGTTACATTGTAGTCGTATTCTGTCCGCAAAGTATTTAATAGGTCGAGTTGGAGATCAACAACTGTTAAGCCTGCTGCCGATGTACGGGATACGAGGTTCTTTAATGAAGACCGCTCGGCATATAAGGTAAAACGTTCCAGAGCCTGTAGTTTAAGCTTGATCACTTCATTATTAATACCAAGCCGCTCTTCAATATTGTCTTTCATCCCTTTAAACTCGGCAAGTAGCCAGGCAATGGCAATGAAGAACATAAATATGGCACCGAGAATAATGTTTTGTACCGTTGCTGCAGAAAGATTCATAGAAGAATATTTACAGCAAATTTAGGGGTTTTACCTCACCCCAACCCCCGTCCGACCATGTCATCCGGGCGGGCCTCTCCAAAGGAGAGGGGCTTTAAAGCATTCGTGTATGTTCAACTTTTTATAAAATCGTATTTCGTAAAAGGAGGTTATTGATATTTATTTAATTTTGTACAAAGCATTACAATATGGAAACTACAACGCAAGCACCGGTTACATTAACGCAAGGAGCAAAAGATGAAATACAAAGACTTATGCAGGCTGAAGGTTTTGATAAAAGCCAGTTCCTGAGAATTGGCGTAAAGGGTGGGGGATGCAGTGGTATGACCTATGTTTTAGGTTTTGATACCAAAACCGAAAAAGACGAAATTTTTGAAATTGAGGGTATTGCCGTTATTATGGAAAAATCGCACGGTATTTATTTGATGGGTATGGAGGTTGACTGGCAGGGCGGATTAAACAGCAGGGGATTTACTTTTAATAATCCCAATGCCAGTAAGACCTGTGGTTGTGGGACCAGTTTTGCGGTGTAAATAATTTATTGTTGTTGATTAGGCAACCCGAATAATATGTTGTTGGTGATTGCCGGCGCCGCATTAGCCAAACGCACGAACACACAACAACGGCGATCAGTGCTTCGGACTGGTGAAATACCAACAAGGGCGAAAACCGTGATTGTTATTAGGTTATGCTGAAGTTTTATTTTTTTCTAATTTCATTTGTAAAATATCTACAAAAAAGGCAAACGCCATTGAAAAATAAATATATCCTTTGGGTATTTCAAAATGAAGTCCTTCTGCTAATAGCGCTACGCCAATCATCAATAAAAATGACAATGCCAATATTTTAAATGATGGATTTCGGCTTATAAATTCATTAATGGGTTTAGCAGCAACGAACATTACTATCACACTCACGATAACCGCAGTGTACATAATCCAAAGTTCATTTACCATTCCCACAGCAGTTATAATAGAGTCAATGGAGAATACTAAATCTAATAATACGATTTCGCCAACTAATTTTCTAAATGTAACAACTTTGGTAACTTTTTTTTCAATCGCAGCCTTTGGCGTTTCGGTTTTATGCCTTATTTCCAGGGTGCTTTTGTAAATAAGAAATAGTCCGCCAATAATCAGGATCAGCCCTTTGCCAGAAATATCCGTTTCTAAAATGGTAAATAAGGTTTTGTCTAATTTTAATATCCACGAAATGGCTGCCAACAGGATAAGCCTGAACACCAACGCCAACCCAATACCCCAAAATCGTAATTTACTGCGTTGTTCAACCGGTAGCTTATCGGCTAAAATAGAGATGAAAATCAGGTTATCGATACCTAAGATTACTTCTAATGCTATTAATGAAAGAATTGGAATTATTACTTCTTGTATCATTTGTTTTGTTTTTACTTCCCGTCTGCAAAAGTTTAAAAATGAAAAAGTAATTTACATTTTAAAAATTAAAAACAGTATGTACGAGTAAACCATTATTGTACTGAAATACATTCCCGCCGTTTACTTCACGGGGTAGCTGAACTATCTGGCTCAAGAACCCGCCTTCAACCCGTACTCTGGAAGAAAACCGATACCCTAATAAAACTCCAAACCGGTTTTGGTCAAATACATTTTCATTTACGTTTTTACCAAAGCCAATAAATATTTCATCGTAAATGGCAGCATAAGGTGTTTTGTCTGCAATTGTTTTTCCTTTCAAAGGTATTTGCAAACGGTACATATAGCGCAACCGGTTCACAAAAAAATAATCGTCTTCTTTGGTTAAAGCAGCATTTGTGTATCGGCCTATCCATCTTTGTTCCAGCATAAAGCGGTGGCTTAATTCAAGCTTATCCATTTTATCATTTACTGTTGCCATTTGATAAGCCCTGTGTTCAGTAAATTGCTTGCCAAAACTATTAATGGGAATATCGCCATAGCTGTACGTTTCTATCCAGGCATAGCCTGCCCTGAGCGAAAGTTTTTGATTTACTTTATAATTAATGCCCGTACGGAAAAGGCTTTGTTGCCAATGGGTAATAACATTATCCCTTCGCCACTGGTATTCTGTATGGATACTCCATTTTTTATTGATGTTGAATGTACCGGTATAAGCATACCAGCCGATAGTATTGTAGTCACTCATTCTTTGTTGCTGCGAAAACGAATGTTTACTTAAAATAAATAATAAAAGGATCCCTATATTTTGTTTTAGCATTTCTACAATTTTAAAATAAATCAGGCAGCTTTTTATCGCCGCCTGATATGGTCTTACTTAGGATTATTAATAATTAAAGTATCCTGATAAAAAGTTACTTCACCGGTTGTAATATCATGTGTACCCCCAACTATTCCAATTTGTCCGGCTTCAATCATTTCTTTTAAAATGGTGCTGCGTTCCATAATGCCATGCACAGTGCGCTTTACATTGATGGTTGAAACTTTTTCAACAAATTCATCATTACCTGAATTTCGGTTCCCCTTTACAGTGTTTTCATCATAAACTGCAGGCTGAATTTTACTTAACAAAGCAGTGAGGTTACCCATTTCCACATGGTCGCAGGCGCCCTTCACCGCACCACATTTTGTATGCCCCAATACAACAATTATTTTGGAGCCAGCTACTTTGCAGCCAAATTCCATACTGCCCAATATATCTTCGTTAATAATATTACCTGCAATACGAACACTGAAAACATCACCCAACCCCTGGTCAAATATCAGTTCGGCAGATGTTCGGGAATCAATACAACTCAGGATAACAGCAAATGGATGTTGCCCATCGGATGTTTCATTTGCCTGTTGCAACAGGTTTCGGTTTACTTTAAGATTGTTTACAAATCTTTTGTTGCCCTCTTTTAAAAGTTCCATTGCCAGTCCGGGCGAAATAGCTGCCTGCATTTCTTTAGTTAATGTTTTCATTGTTTAATGTGTTTTTTTTGTTTTAAATTTATGATGCTATTATTTGGGTTCAATAAAATTGATTGTTTCAACAGTTATGTTTTTTGTTTTTGCATTTATCTTATAGTTCTGTATTATTTCTACCACATCGTATGCAATAGATTTTGAGTGGGTGCAATCAATAATTACTTTTGAATTTTCCGGAATTACATCCAACGCATTCAGCACACTTGCTTTATTGAAAAATGAAACTTCCTCCGCCAATACAAGGTGATGCACTTGATTTCCTTCTTCTCCGGTTACTACTTCCTTCAAATGGTGTGAGTTTCTAAAACTATGGCGCAGGGTGTAAAAGATGCCAAATAATATGCCTATCGTAATGCCTTTCAATAAATCTGTTAAGAGGATGGCTACAACAGTTGCTGTAAAAGGGATAAATTGCTCCCACCCCTGTTTGAACATTTGTTTAAAGAGAGCAGGCTTGGCTAATTTGTAACCTACCATTAATAGGATAGCCGCCAAACTTGCCAACGGAATCATATTCATTAATCCTGCAATGGTAATGGCACTGATTAATAAAAATACACCATGCAGGATAGCACTCATTTTTGTTTTGCCGCCAAAAGTTATATTAGCCGTACTACGTACAATAACCTGGGTGATGGGCAGGCCACCAATTAAACCCGACACTACATTACCCAAGCCCTGTGCTTTTAATTCCCTGTTGGTAGGTGTAATTCTTTTATCAGGGTCCATTTTATCTGTCGCCTCAACACAAAGCAATGTTTCAAGACTTGCAACAATGGCCAATACAATAGCGATTTTCCAAACTTCAATATTTGTTATCTGCGAAAAGTCAGGAAAAGTAAACTGGGTAAAGAACTCCGATAAGTTGTTTGCCACTGGAAGCCTTACTACCTGGTCGACAGCCAAACTAAAATTTAATATTCCGTTCTGGTACATATAATTCATGGCAATGCCTAAAATAACCACCACTATCGGGCCTTGTATCAATTGAAATATTTTGTGCTTCTTTGTAAGTACTTTATCCCAAAAAATTAATATTGCTAATGAAATTGCAGCTATAAGCAATGCGCCGGGAGTGATTGCATTAAATGCATTTGCAATAGCAGAAAAAGTATTTTCACCGCTTACCTGAAAAAATGCATCATCGCCTTCGGCATCTTTATCATAGCCAATGGCATGGGGTATTTGCTTTAAAATAATTAAAAGCCCAATGCCCGTAAGCATTCCTTTAATTACAGATGAGGGGAAGAAGTAGGCTATAAAACCTGCTTTGGCAAAACCCATAATAAGTTGCAGGATACCGGCAATAACGACTGCAAGTAAGAAAGTAGGCCATGAACCAAGCGTAGCGATAGAAGTTAAAACTATTACTGCTAATCCAGCGGCAGGTCCACTAACGCCAAGTGGAGAACCGCTGGCAATACCCACTACAATACCACCTACAATACCTGCTATTATGCCTGCAAACAGTGGCGCACCTGATGCCAAAGCAATACCAAGGCATAAAGGAACGGCTACAAAAAAAACGACAATACTCGCTGGCAGGTCGCTTTTCAGTTCTTTGAACATATTTTTTTCATTTCCATAATCAGTTGATTTTTGATTTAATGGGACGAAGATAGTAATATTATTTAGAATGATAGTAATACTATCTCATAGAATTGTAAAACTTTTTACTATTTTTGTACGGCAGCACATTGTACATTATCGTTATCTGCAATTAAAACAACTGGTGCCACAATAAAACCGTAGCTAAAAAAATGGAAGTACAACTACAAATAAAAATGAATGAAAAGCTGTTTCTCCGTGATCCGGAGCAAACAGAACTGGGCAAAAAAATCATTCGGCATAGTATTCAGTTAATTTATAAAAATGGGTTTGAATTATTCACCTTTAAAAAACTGGCAGAAGATATTGGTACAACAGAAGCTGGTATTTACAGGTATTTTGAAAACAAACACCGGGTGCTGATTTATATTACCGCATGGTACTGGGGTTGGCTACAATACCGTTTAGTCTTTAATACAAATAATATTAAAGACCCGGCAGTTAAACTTAAAAAAGTAATTCAACTGTTAGCTACTACAGTTGTTGATGATGATAAAACAATTCATATTAACGAAGACCTGCTACACCAGATAATAATAGCAGAAGGCTCAAAAGCCTATTTAACCAAGCATGTGTCAGAAGATAATAAGGAGCAGTTATTTAAACCCTATAAAGACCTTTGTGCTGTTATTGCCGATATTATTTTAGAATGTAACCCCAAATATAAATATCCAAGGTCGTTGGCAAGTACTATTATTGAAATGGCACATTTTCAAAATTTTTTCATGCACAACCTTCCGTCATTGACAGATTTTGGTAAAACCAAAGATGAAATGAAAGTGGTTTCATTTCTGGAAGATTTGGTGTTTAGCAGCATAAGGAAAAAATAATTGTTTCTGGAAAGCTGTAAGGATTGCTTGATAGTTCGTTTCACTGGGGAAGGCAGATTGACCTATAAGCAACTAATCAAAAAGGAAAATGAGTCTGTTAGGATATTGCTATCACGAAATAAACCTGACTAAAAATAATGAATAAAGAAAAAGCCCCGTAAAAACGAGGCTCTTTTTTATAATTCAGATCTTAGATTGCTTTCTTTTTCTCAACAACTTTCTCTGCTGCTGCTCCTAATGGTTTGTCTTTTGCAAATTCAACCAGTATAGGCGCTCCTACAAATATTGATGAATAAGTTCCGGTAACTACACCTACCAACATGGCAAATGCAAAACCGCGGGTTACCTCTCCACCAAATATGAACAGGATAAGGATGGTTAAGAATACGGTAAGCGATGTCATGATGGTACGGCTTAAGGTATCATTGATAGCACGGTTAATGATGGTTGTTTTTGAAGCACCTTTCATATCCCTGCTGTATTCCCGTATACGGTCAAATACAATTACAGTATCATTCATAGAGAAACCGATTACCGTTAATATGGCTGCAATAAAGTGCTGATCAATCTCCAGCGGGAATGGTACTATATCTTTAAAGAACGAGAATACCGCCAGGGTTATAAATACATCATGCAACAGGGTAACAATCGTACCCGCCGAATATCTCCAGTCGCGGAAACGGATGAAGATATACAGGAAGATGATGAGCATGGCAAAAATGGTTGCCTTTACTGCACCACGTTTCAGATCGTCTGATATACTTGGCTGTACGGTTGAGTATGCCTGTATATAATCCTTTGTAAATTTCTCATAGGTAAGATCGGCAGGCAATACTTTTTTAAGACCCTGGAATAACCTTACTTTTACAGCACTGTCGGCTCTTTCATCGCTTTTTAAATAAGCAGTGGTAATATTCAGATGGCGATTATCACCCACAGTTTTTATAGTAACATTATCACCATCAAGTGACTGTTTAAGATCGTCACGTATTTCGTCGTTCTTAACAGCTTTATCAAACTGAACAGTGTAGCTGCGGCCTCCTTTAAACTCCACACCTAAATGGAATCCATTAAAGAAAGCAAAAATGCCGGCTAGAAATACGATGGCTGAAACAATGTAAGCGTATTTCCTTAACTCAATAAATTTATAACTGGCGTGTTTAAATATTCTTTTTGAAATGCCGGTGAAATAATTTAAATGCCTGTTTTTATTTGTCCATACTTCGGTAATTAATCTCGATACTAAAATACCGCAGAACAGTGAAAGTAAAATACCGATGATTTGGGTTGTTGCAAAACCAAGTACCGGACCCAAACCAAAATAGAACAATATAAATGCAGTAAGTAAAGAAGTTACGTGGGCATCAATAACAGGTGCAAGTGAGCGTTTGTAACCATCGTTAATAGCAAGCGGGTATGATTTTCCTTTTGTAAGCTCTTCTTTTATCCGCTCAAATATAATTACGTTTGTATCTACCGCTAAACCAATAGTGAGTACCAAACCGGCAATACCGGCTGCGGTTAAAGTAAAGCCCATGGCCGTTAAAACACCAATTGTAAAAAGCAGGTTAAAGATCAGGGCGATGTTGGCAACCCATCCACCGGTGTTATAATACACGAGCATTAAAATAAATATCACCAGGAAGGCAATGCCAAAAGACATAGCACCAGCTCTTACCGATTCTTCACCCAATGTTGGGCCTACCACCTGCTGGGCAACGATCTTGGCAGGAGCATCCAGTTTACCTGATTGCAACAGGTCAGATAGATCCTGTGCTTCCTGTACAGTAAAGTTTCCACTTATCTCTGAACTTCCACCTTCAATTGGGCCGTTTACATTTGGTGCTGAATAAACAATATCATCTAATGCAATGGCAATAGGGCGACCAACATTTTTTGCAGTAAGGCGTGCCCAGGTTTTAGCGCCGGTGGTGGTCATTTCCATTTTAATGGCAACTTTTCCTTTTTCATCAAAATCCTGGCGTGCTATTTTTACACCATCCCCTTCAAGCGGTGCTTTGTCGCTGCCGGGCAGGGTTTTAACAGCATATAACTGGAAAAATCTTTGAGATCCTTTATCTGCTTTTTCCTCTACACCCAATAAAAATTTAGCATCGGCAGGCAATGCATTTTTAACTACCTCATTGTTCATGTATTCAAAGAAAACTGCTGTATCCTGTGTGGCAATGCTGCCAATATTTGCAGCAAAAAACTGTTTGCCGGTATTAGGATCTGTTTGCGGATTTTGCGGATTGATGACCCTGAAAAAAGGATTTACATTCTCCTGATTTTTTGAGGTATCAATTTTACCGGTGCTATCTGCTTTAACACCATTAAGGTAATTCTGTAAATTTTCGTCGGCGATTTTTAAAGATTCGGCCAGTTCATCAATACGGTACACTTCCCAAAACTGCAGGCGTGCAGATGCCTGTAATTGCTTACGCACTCTCTCAATATCTGTGATACCTGCAAGCTCTACGTTAATAATACCTTTGTTCTCATCAAGATTGATGTTGGGCTGTGCTACACCGAATTTATCAATACGGCGAACCAGGATCTTATAAGTTTCTTTAATGGCACCTGAAGCTATTGTTTTAAGTTTTGCAGTAACTTGTTTATCTGAATCAATTGTTTTAACTTCTTTTTCGGCACCAGCAAAAATACCTGCTAATTTACCAGGGCCATTCTGACTGATATAAGCATCAGTGAACAGGGTAATAAAATCAGCATCACTGTTATTTTTATTAATGTTGGCAGTTTGTATTGCATTTAATAATGCAGGATCTTTTGAATTATTACTTAATGATTTTAAAAGATCAGTAAGACTAACATCCATTGTAACGCTAATACCACCCTGCAGGTCCAGGCCCAGGTTAAGCTCATTGGCTTTACATTGCTTATAGGTGGTACCAAATATTGGGTATATCTTCTTGTCAGCCGTACTGTCCAATATTCTTTTTGTCCGGTATTCAATGGCTGCATCCCTTTCATCTCCTTTTAATTCGGGAGAAGCTGCTTTTACAATCTTGGTTGCTTTTGCTTTAACAGAGTTTTCGTAATTACGCACTACCCAGGTATAGGATAATTCCCAAAGTGAGATAACAGTAAGTGCAATTGAAAAAAACCAAACTAAACCTTTTAATTTCATAATAATAGTCGTTTTAGTAGCTCCTTTGTTTGAATTTTAGAAGTGTGCAAAGATAGGGGAAAAAGCTGTTCAGTTTTTATGAGGGATAATTTTAGAATTTTACTCAAATTGCACTAAAATCAGTCATATGATGTGCAAAAATAATTCAATGTTTAAATTGTTGGCAGCAATAAGTATTTTTATTTCCTGCAGTACTATTAAGAATCCTTCAAAAATGGATACAAATACCAGAAAAAAGCCAGTTGAATTATTAACCAATGTAGATCCCGATGGATTTTTAGAAACCTTGCTTAAAAGCTATCCCCAATACTTTGATGATATCCTAAAAAAAAGAAAGGAGCAGAACATACAGATCATATATACTCAAATAAACAGGGATAAGAAAGGGAACCCCGACCTGGTGCACCATTATTTTAATGTAGAGCCCGGGCAATATTTTTATCCGGCCTCCACAGTTAAATTACCCGTTGTTTTACTGGCATTACAAAAACTGAATGAGTTAAGGGATAAAAGAGTTGACCGTAACACAACCATGCTTACCGGGGAAGCATATAGCGGACAATCTGCCGTTTATAATGATCCCACAACGATTGATGGCAAACCCTCAATTGCCCATTATATTAAAAAGATACTGTTGGTTAGTGATAATGATGCGTATAACAGGCTGTATGAGTTCCTGGGCCAGAAATACATAAATACGGAGCTGAAAAATAAAGGGTATGCGGATGTGCAGATACTGCACAGGCTGAATATTTTTTTAACCGAAGCAGAGAACAGGCGTACCAACCCGGTTAAATTTTACGATAACAATAGCAACCTGTTATATGAACAGCCTGAACAAAATAGTGCACTAAAATATATAGCCCGTAAAGACAGCCTGGGAGAAGGATATTATTCAGGCGGAATGCTTGTAAACGGTAAAATGAATTTTTCTAAAAAGAACAGGATGGGGCTCGAGGAACTTCATAAGATACTTATAAGTATTATTTTTCCCGACAAGGTAAAAGCAAACGAACGGTTTAACATTACTGAGGAAGACAGGCGCTTTGTTTTACAATACATGAGTCAGTTGCCTACCGAAAGCCTTTATCCGCCTTATGCAGCAGATACGGTAAATTACTGGCCTGCGTACTGTAAATTTTTATTGTTTGGGGCACAGAAAGGAGAACTGCCTAAAGATATCCGCAGCTTTAATAAGGTAGGAGATGCTTATGGGCACTTGATAGATGCTGCCTATATTGTTGATTATAAAAATAAGATCGAGTTTTTTGTATCAGCCATTATTTATTGTAACAGCGATGGTATTTTGAACGACGATAAGTATGATTATGAAACCATCGGCATGCCTTTTATGCAAAACCTTGGCAGGGTTTTGTACGATCATGAACTGAAGCGGAATTATAAATACCGGCCCGATCTGTCAGCAGTTTTATTTGTGTATTAACCGCACCCCTGGGCCCTCTCCAAAGGAGAGGGGAGATTGGAAGAAAAGAATACCATAAATAGCTATTTTTGCCTGCAACCAAAATACATCTAATGGAATTATCATCACTGCTCCAGCGCTTTAATGAACCCGAAACTTTAAAAATGGCAAAACTTGGCCGTGAACTTAGGTCACAGGGTTTTGATATTACCGACCTGAGTTTGGGAGAGCCGGATTTTGATACACCGGATCATATTAAAGAAGCAGCAAAAAAAGCCATTGATGATAATTACAGCCATTACACACCTGTTGCAGGTTATCTCGATCTTAGAGAAGCTGTATGTACTAAATTAAAAAGAGATAATAACCTTGATTATACCCCCGACCAGATCATAGTTAGTACAGGGGCTAAACAAAGCATTTACAATACAGTAATGAGTATTGTTGATAAAGGCGATGAAGTTATTATCCCTTCGCCGTTTTGGGTAACCTATTCTGAAATTGTAAAGATGGCAGGCGGTGAAGTAAAGATTGTAAATACTTCCATCAGCAATGGCTATAAAATAACAGCGGCAGAACTGGAAAAAGCTATAACAGCTAAAACCAGACTGTTCATGTTCTCATCTCCCTGCAACCCAAGCGGTGCTGTGTATTCAAAAACAGAATTAAGTGCTTTGGCGGCAGTGTTTAAAAAACACCCTGATGTTTTTATCATGAGTGATGAGATCTATGAATACATCAATTACGAAGGCAGGCATGAAAGTCTTGCGCAATTTGATTTTTTAAAAGACAGGGTTATTGTTATTAACGGGTTGAGTAAGGGTTATGCCATGACCGGCTGGCGCCTAGGTTATTTTGCTGCACATGCAACCATTGCCAAAGCCTGCGAAAAGATACAGGGCCAGGTAACCAGCGGACCTAATGCAGTAACACAAAGAGCAGCCATAACTGCATTAACTACCGACATGAAACCTACTGCCATGATGGTAGCAGAGTTTACCAAAAGAAGAACAAGGGTGATGGAATTATTAAAAGAAATGCCCGGTATTGCATGCGGCGAGCCGCAGGGAGCGTTTTATGTTTTTCCGCAAGTGAATAGTTTTTTTGGAAAAGCAGATGGGGAGTATAAAATTGAAAATGCAGATGATCTGTGTATGTATCTATTGAACAATGCCCATGTTTCTACTGTAACCGGGAGTGCATTTGGTGAACCAAACTGCATCCGTATATCTTTCGCCAACAGCATGGAAAATATTGAAAAGGGATTTGGGAAGATCAAAACAGCGCTTGATAAATTAAAATGATTATAAAGCAGTAAAGTTATTAAACCTTACAGCGCATAATTCTCTATTAAAAAACAAGCGTCTCTTAATAAAGACTCCTGGGCATTCTTTAGATCCTTTGTTTTAGATATTTCGAAAAGGCCCGTTGGAACTTGCTTTTTTGATTTACCAGAATTCCAATAGTCATAATATTCCTGGCCAATATAAACTTCAGTGCCATTAGCCAGAAAGACCTGGTTCTTCCTGGAATATATAATTTCATTTTGCTCTACTACAGTTATGGGAAGTCCATAACTGGATTTATCCCTGATGACCGAAGTGGGCCTGTTTGTTGCCCGTGAACTTTCAGAATAAGAAAAAAAGCCAATTTTAACCCCGTCTTGCATTATAATTTTGTCGCCGATGATAGTTACCGGTTTTGTTCTGTCACGCTTTACCTGTTCACTAAAGTGCCTGGTTTCATTAAGATAAGTTTCAAAGGATTTTATTTTTGCTGTAAATGCATGACCGCCCGGGTAGTTGGTAATAAACCTGGATAGATTTTTCTTATTCAATTCATTTTTGTTGATCAGGTCATAATCCCTGATCATTTTAGCTAAAACCAGCGGGAATGCTTCGTCCTCAATATATATAGCAAAAGTGTCTGCCGTAGGTGGAAAAGTGATTTCATAATAATAAAAAGATTCTAACTCTACAACAGGAGCAGCAAACTTAATTACTTCAGCTTTTATTAAAACATAATCATCAAAGCTGTAAACTTCCATATTGTAGCGTTGTACTGAACTATTAATCTCTTTAGCATATAAAGCAACAGGCTTATTGTTTATAAAAATTACGGAATCGTTTAATCTTACATCCTGTGCAATCGTGAATGCAGTAATGAAGCATGCCAGTAGGGCAGGTATAATTTTTTTCATCAGGAAAGTTAAGCTTTAAAAAAAATGCATTTCATCCAATAAACTTACAACCAAAAAAATGAGGATGCAATAGCTTGTTTATTTTTTAACAACTCATCAAAGGAAGATGATCAATTACTCAAACAGTTCCAGTTTGTTTTTTGGTCTGCGGTTATCAAGCCATTTAAAGCCTTTCAATTCTTTCTTATCAGCGGGGATATCTTTTATTGGATATAAAACTCCATCCACATTATTTACAAATTTTACTTTATTTAGTTCCTTTTTTACAAAATAGATATCAATCACATCGCCGCTGCTTCGGTTCATACCCACATAAGCACTGTCATCATCCTGCGGATAAAAGATACTTTCGGCAGGACTGCCTTTTACCCGTACATAATCAATAGCGCCATCAGTAAAGTATCCATTCAATGTACGGCCGCCAATCTGGTTATATATGCCTTCCTTAGTTTTATTAATGATGAGGCCGTTATTAAAAACATAGAGCCGTTTTGGTTTTTGGTTTTGAGTGTACATGTACAAGGTATCGCCGGATATCTGGGAATTGGCATTCCATACTACTGGTTCGCCAAATAATTTAAATGTAGAGTCTGCAGTGGAGTAGTGGAGGCTGTCACTCACAGCTTGCAGGGAGTCATTAAAGATGCGTACATTATGAAAGCCTAAAAAATAACGTATGGAAGAATCCGCATCTTTGGTACTTACAGCAAGTGTTGTTTTTAAAGTATCCGTTTGTGTCATTACCTTTCGTTCCAGGCTATCGTATTTACGCAGCCCCGAAAAAAGGGTATCAGCAGCTATATAGGTACTGTCGCCATCCCTATACAAGATCATCACAGGTTTTCTGGTAGCTAAGAATGAATTTACTTTGGTGTCTATGTAAATCTGATTGGCAAGCACTGTTACATTATTGACACTATCAACCAATTTTGCATTTCCTTCCATTTGTACGGTTCCGCTTTTTTTATCAAATGCAATTGTATTGGCAGTGCCGCTCCGGGTAGTATCACTAAAAGAGGGCCGGCCGGAAAATAATGCTTCGCCTGTAGCTAAATTATAAGTACCCGAATTGGTATTAATGATACTTCCATCTTTACCAACAATACGGGTTTGTGCAATAAACGTGGCGATATTTGTTTTAATGTTATAAAGTAAACTGTCAGTCCATATGTCCCTGTCGGGATCTTTAAGATGTACATTGTTCTTAAAATAAACATCCTTGGTATCTGCATAATATACACCATCCCGGCTGGTTAAAACGGTTTTGTCATTTACAATTCTGCCTCCGCCTTTATAAGTGGCTATGCCGGTTCTTAAATTATATTCCAGGTCATCTGTATACAGTGTTCCTTTTTTATCGGTAAGCTTTACATTCTTTTTCAGGTAAGCAATTCTTTCAGCTCCTACATAACGCAACCGCTGGGCATAAGTATGTATGCTGTCGTTATCATTAATATGGATATTACCATACGCCTCAATGATGTTTGTTTTCCGGTTGATGGTGGCACTATCGCAATAAAATGTGGTAAGGCCTTCTTTAATGATCACATTCCCTGCAATGGTTTCCAGCATGTTGGCAGAATCCAGTGTAATCATGCGCAGACTTTTACCCTGCACAATTCTTATTAACCTTATTGAATCAGTTGTAGTGGGAATGCCAATTACCTGCTGGGCAGAAACATTAAAGCTGCAGGCAATTAAAAAGAATACTAAGCATTTGCTGATGGGTAATGTAAACCGCAATAGTTTGATTTTTATATTCAGCCTGTAAATTGCAATTTTATTTTTAAAACAGAATGGTAAAATTAGTTATTGCCAATATAAGGGGCATGCACCGTATCAGGCAATGGCACCAATAAGCCCGGGCTTGAATTCTTTTTACCAAAAATAGAAATGTTCAGGTAACGCTTGGGATTTGTTTTTATATCATCTATCAGCAGGTTCAATTTGTTGCCCGTTGCTGCCAGGTTGTTGTATAGTTTGGTATCATTAAGCAGCAACCCTGCTGTTCCCTCTTTACTATTCAGTTTGCCAACGGTTTGTTTTAAATAATTTACAGTGGCATTAAGTGTGTCCAATGTTCTTTGCAAATCAAGTTGCGACAGGTTGGTTGCTGTTTTATCAAGATTATTTAATACACTGGTGATCTTACCACTGTTCTTATCAAGAGAGCCTGTAAAAGAATTAAGGTTATTTATAGTACCTGCAAGGGCTCCTGTTTGCGTGTTTAATAAAATTGATAAAGAGGCTGAAGCACCAATCAGATTTGCCGTTGTTCTGTTTAAATTTTCCAACATCGCATGCAGGTTATTTTTTGCTGAAGGATCTAGGATCCTGTTTACCGCCAATAAGACAGAATCTATAGAGCCAACTGCTTTGGTAACCTGGTACAGAACGGGGTCAACCTTCTTCAGTACATCATTAAAGATACCTGCAGTTGCTTCTGTTATTATGTATCCTTTTTCGGGAATATAGGTATTAGCATCGCCTAAATGAATTTCTACACTGGTAGTACCTAATAAAGAAGGTTTAATAATAGCAATAGAGTTTACCGGTATGTTTACTTCCTTGGTCATATTCATATCAACCAGAATCTCTTTCATGTTTTTATCAGTAGTAATACTATAAACAGTGCCCACCTGCAGGCCGTTTATAATAACGGGGTTGGAAGTAGCAAGCCCCTGTACGTTGGTATATTTGGCAAAGATGGTATGGCTCTTATCCAGGAAAGATTTTCCTTTTAAAAAAGTAAACCCCAATATCAGTAATACAATGGCAATCGCACTTAGTGAGCCTATTTTTGTTTCATTAGAAATTTTCATTGAGTTGTTAGTTATGCTGATTTGTAAAATTCATGAGTAATTTAATTATTTATATTCAATTCAAATTTTACCGAAGCGTTGTTTTTTATATCAGCCGATAGGCGTACTTCATGCCTTGTTGTACCATCGGTAATAATCATAAGTGCTGTATTGGGGGGAATATTCCCCAGGTTATCAGCAAATAAGATCATTTCATTCGTCTTCCCGGGAACAAGTGTAAGCAAAAAAGAATGTGCATTAGCTGTTAATGCTCTTTTGTCAACAATTAAGCTCTTATTAAAGTACACAGATACAATGTCATTATCAATATCACCATCATCGTATAGATCAACCTTTATTTTATTGTTCTTAACCTGGATGATCTTTGTATCTTTTATTATTCTTTTTTCATATGCTGCAATAGGTTCTGCAACTTTTGTGCCGTTGTTAGGAGATGCAGCAGCAGTAGGGTTAGCATTCTCTACCTGTTGTTTGTAGCGCTTTACAGCTTTGGTGATAGCTTCAGCTAATTCCTGCTGTCCCTCTTCACTATTAATATATCTTTCGTCTTCGGGGTTATTTATAAAACCTGTTTCAATTAATATCGCAGGCATATTGGTTGCCTGTAAAACCCAAATCCCTTTTTGCCGCTGGCTCACACCTAATGCCTGTCTGCCCGTTTGTTCCACTTCGTCATTAACCAGTGTGGCCAGGCGGTCGCTTCTTTCCTGGTATCTTTTGGCATAGATAGCAGCAATTGTTCTTCCTTCGGGGGTATTGAAATCTAAATGGCTTTCCACTGAATCAACATCACTGGCTTCAATCTCAAAATTTTCATCACCACCCATTATAGCTTTTAATTTATCACTGGTTTTATGAGCGGCAAATATCCACACACTGGTACCACTTCTGGTAAGCGGCATTTTAAAATATTCATATACGGGTTCTTCAACTTCATACGGGGTTTTATGTTTTTTTCTTTTTTTACCTTTCCCGGTGTATGATATTTTATACCTGGTAACTGTACGGGTACCCACCTGTCTTTTACCCTGTTTCAGCGGTCCGCTGTCTGCATGTACGCATAAAAAAAGGTCGCCTTTAAATTCATTGGCAATTCTCGCTTTTTCAGTAGGAGATTGATAGATATCTGTTGTACGGGTAGGTACCACATTAACATCGGGCATTTGTTTTTTTAATTCAGCAACTAATTTTAAAGAAATAGCCAGGGTTACATCTTTTTCCTGCGAGCGCAAAGAATTTTCATACTGGCCAATGGCGCCTGGGTCTTTAGTGCCTCCATGTCCGGCATCTACCACAATTGTTTTTATTAATTTAGGTGCCTGTGCCGAAACATTTTTTAATATTAACAAATGCAAAGCAGCAAAAAGAAATAAAAGAGGCACTTTGTTCCTTAGCATATTCAACTCGTTTTATCAGGGGTTAGTAATAAAAAAATTAATCACAAATTCTCCCGATAACTATCGGGACTTAATGGCTATTTTTGCCAATCTTAAGTATGAACCATCTGAACAAAGGTAAGGCAAAATATATATCGGTATTGGCATTGCTGTTGATGTTATTGTCATTAACGTTGAATTGCAGTGCCGGTGGTTTTATCACAAAAGACTTTCACAGTTTTTTAACTTCTGATACCATTCCCAAAAAGAAAACAGACACATTAAAATCAGGTACAACAATTATAACAGAACCTATAGCCGCTAATAAAATTGCGGATACCACCATTATAATAAAGACAGACACTTTTGCTTTTCGTACTTCTAAAGATGCACTGGATGCGCCGGTTGTTTATCATGCAGATGATTCGATGGTGATGGATATTCCTGCAAAGAAAATAATCCTGTATGGAAAACGGACAACTGTAAAATATCTCGATAACGAATTGAACTCTCCCCGGATAGAATTTGATCAGCGTACTAACCTGGTGAGTGCACACCTGGTGAGAGACAGTAATGGAAATGTAATTGCCTACCCACAGTTTAACCAGGCCGATTTTAAAACAAAAAGTGATTCCATAAAATTCAATATGAAAACAGGGAAAGGGATCACCAAGGGAACCTATACCCAGCAGGGCGAAATATTTGTGTATGGCGAAAGAATAAAGAAAGTTAATGCTGATATTTTTTATGCTTACCGCGGAAGATTTACTACCTGTAATCTGGATACACCGCATTATGCTTTTGTAAGCAAAAGAATAAAATTCATTAATCAAAAAATGGCCATTACCGGTCCTGTTCATCCGGAATTTGAAAATGTACCGGTACCGATATACCTGCCTTTTGGAATTTACCCGTTAAAGACCGGGAGAAGATCCGGGGTATTGGCCCCATCATTTTCTGCAAACGAACAATTAGGACTTGCTTTAGAAGGATTGGGTTATTATAAAGTTTTAAGTGATAAATGGGATGTTGTTTTACGTGGTACCATTTATTCTTATGGTGGCTGGACTGCTAACTTAAGTCCACGATATTATAAACGTTACCGGTACCAGGGTAACCTGGCACTTGATGTTTTACATTTAAGAGACCTGGATAAATCAGGAGCAAGAAGTTTTAATGTACGGTGGAGCCATAACACAGATAGTAAGGCAAGGCCTGGTGTTAGCTTTACTGCCAGTTTAAATGCCGGCAGCAGTGGCTTTAATTCTGCAGTGCCAAACAGTCCGCAGCGTAATTTTCAAAACCAGTTGAACTCCTCCATTACCTATTCAAAAATATGGAAGGATAAACCCTTTAACCTGAACGTTAGTGGTAATCACAATCAAAATACCAATACCAAACTGGTAAATATAAATTTACCTGATATTGGGTTTAATGTAAACACTATTTATCCTTTTCGCCGTAAAGAAGTTATTGGTGCTTATAAATGGTTCGAGAATTTAGGTATAGCATTAAATACAAATGTGCGAAGCCTTTCTTCTTTTTATGATACCCTTGGTAATTTCTTTAATGAGTTTGCCAGGAATTATAAATGGGGAGCAAGTCATAATGTACCTATCACCTTATCCTTACCGCAGGTGGGTGCATTTCAGTTTGCGCCTAATATCAGTTACCAGGAAAGATGGTTCCAGGAAAAATTTACACGTCGCTGGAACAGCAACACTAAAAAATTAGATACTGTTATCAGCAACGGTTTTTATACAGCACGTGAAATGAATTTTGGATTAGGTGTTACCACCCGGATATTTGGTATGTTCACTTTTAACAAGAACAGCAAGCTGCAGGCCATCAGACATGAGATCAGGCCATTTATATCCGCTAATTATAAACCTGATATGAACCGCCGCTTTTTTTACAATTCTCAAATAGACACTTTTGGAAATTTTAACCGATTTGGTTTTTATGAACGCAGCGTATTTGGCC
This sequence comes from Chitinophagales bacterium, assembly GCA_038257425.1. Taxonomy (GTDB): domain Bacteria; phylum Bacteroidota; class Bacteroidia; order Chitinophagales; family Chitinophagaceae; genus Ferruginibacter. Next base: position 34,520 of record JBBSJI010000010.1, on the reverse strand, counting down.
AATTTGGCGAAGGTAAATTTGGAGGCTTAAGCTTTGGTATTGATAATAACCTGCAGATGAAAATGAAAAGTAAGAAAGATACCAGTGCAGCAGGTGTAAGAAAAATAACATTAATAGATGGGTTTAGTATAACCAGCAGTTATAATTTCCTGGAAGATTCTTTCCAGTTAAAACCATTTAATTTAAACCTGCGTACCAATCTTTTTGATAAGATCAGCATATCGGCCAGTGCTATTGCCGTGCCTTATTTAACCAACAGCAGGGGAGAATTTATTGATAAACTTATCTGGAATGAAAAAGTAGCATTGGGGAAATTAACCAGTGCTAACATAGCCATACAAAGCCAGTTTAGAGGAGGAGATAAGAACGAAAAGTTACCACTTACTAACCAACAGGTAAATCCGATGAACACGATTTCGGGTTTACCATTAAATGAATACGAAAGAGAAGCTGCTTATATAAGCAATAACCCTGCAGAATTTGCCAACTTTAATATACCCTGGAGTTTTAGTTTTCAATATGCTTTAAATTATAACCGTGTGCCCAATGGATTTGGTACAGGTTATAAAGGCCAGTTTACACAAAATATCAGCTGGACAGGTACTTTAAATCTTACACCCAAATGGCAGATAGGTTTGAATGGGTCTTATAATATAACCGAAAAGGAAATTGGTATGATAAGTATGTACCTGAGCAGGGAAATGCATTGCTGGCAAATGGCTATTAATATATCACCCGTGGGCAGGTACCGTTCTTTTAACATCAGCATCAGCCCTAAATCGGGTTTGCTTAGAGATCTGAAAATAAACAGGACAAGGTATTTTTATGATCTTTAAACCTCCTTCACATACTTTTCCACCATTGAATTAAATACTTTTTCTTTCAGCTCTCTGACAGAGATATCTGCAGAAGATACAGGCGGTAAGAAATACATTTTTAAGCGCACAGGTAAGAGATAAAATGTTTTATTGATAGGCATGGCTTTTTTAGTGCCTGTGATCACGCAGGGAATAACATCTTTTTTAGCAGCTACTGCAAGCCTGAAAGCACCATCGTAAAATGGTTTGATCGGTTCAGCGGACCGGTTTCTTGTTCCTTCGGGATAGATACACATATGCATACCATTTGCCAAAACCCTTTTCATGGCTTCAAAACTTTTGCTGCGGCTTTTATCATTTTTCCTGTCAACTAATATTGATCCTTTTTTATAGAACAAACCAAACAAAGGGATCTTTGCAAAGGATGCTTTTGCAATGGTTTTATTTGGTCCTGGTACATAAGGTGCAGATAAAGGAACATCCAGTAATGCATTGTGATTGAAAACAACAACATAAGACCTGCCCGGTTCAAAATTTTCTTTACCACTTACTTTTACCGAACAACCAACAAGGAATAGCCATACATTCATCCACAATTTTGAAACAGCAATAAAATAGCGTTGCCCTTTTGGATCTGGCATTAAATGAGAGAGCATGGATGGAAGAAAAATAACCAGGAATGTAATAAAAAAAGTTACCAGCCCCCAAAACGCCCATATCCTGCCCAAAATATTTACCCCAACCCCTAAAGGGGCTTCAGCACTTTTATTATTTAAGTGTTCAACCATTTTAAAAATATCTAATGTTTAGTTGATTTTGTTTGCTAATTTATTTTTCATCATAATCTTTTGCTTTTCCCCCTTCAGGGAGTCAGGGAGTCAGGGGGTTATGGTGTCAGTAATTTCCAGTCAATTGGGCCTATGCCTTGCTTTGTTAAAAGTTCATTTGTTTTTGAAAAATGCCTGCAACCAAAAAATCCGGCATGAGCTGATAGCGGAGAAGGATGTGCTGCCTTTAAAACAAAATGTTTTGTTTCATCAATCAATATTTGTTTATCCTGTGCAAATTTACCCCAGAGTAAAAATACAATGCCCTTTTTTTCATCTGATATCTTTTGAATAACAGCATCTGTAAAATCGGCCCAGCCAAATTTTGCATGGCTGTTTGGTTCATTGGCCCTTACCGTGAGGGCAGCATTTAATAACAAAACACCCTGCTCTGCCCACCGTGTTAAATTACCATATTGCACAGGCATGGCAATACCTATATCATTTTGTATCTCTTTGTAAATATTAACCAACGAGGGCGGGGGCTTAACACCATTTTGCACAGAAAAACTTAAACCATGTGCCTGTCCTTCTCCATGGTATGGGTCCTGTCCAAGAATAACTGCTTTTAATTTGGAAAATGGGGTTTGATTAAATGCATTAAATATCAGGGGGCCGGGAGGATATATAATTTTGCCTGCGGCTTTTTCGGTTTTTAAAAAAGTTACGATCTGCTGAAAGTAGGGTTTGGTGAATTCGTTTTTCAAAGCCTCTTTCCACGAGGCCTCTATTTTTACTTCCATGCTCAATGTTTTTATAAAAATAAAAAAGAGCCACCATATAGCGACTCTTTCTTTTTGTGACTCGGATTGGATTCGAACCAATGACCCTCAGCTTAGAAGGCTGATGCTCTATCCAGCTGAGCTACCGAGCCATACTTTTAATCGGCTGCAAATATAGGCATTTAAAAAAAAGAAGCGTAAAAATCAATGATACGTATTTCAGAAAGAATAAAAATTATACATTTGTTATCTACAATCAACTGCTATGAAGTATTTAAACATCTAAGGAAAGATTTCTTCTTCCTTAGTCTGCAAATGTTACAATGTTATCCTGCATTGTGATCTACCTATTTCTTAATCCTTTCATTTTTATACTATCATGGCATATTCACAAACAAAAGTTCATTCATTTTTTAAATTATTAGGACAGGCGTTAAAAGGCGATATTAAAGATTTTACAACAGGCAGTATTGACCGGGCAATTTTTTTACTGGCTATTCCTATGGTTGTTGAAATGTTGCTGGAATCATTGTTTGCCATTGTTGACATTTATTTTGTAAATAAAATAGGTATCGAAGCATCCTCTACTGTAGTACTCACAGAGGCTTCATTAACCATATTATATTCGGTTGCATGGGGGTTGTCTATCGGCGTAACTGCATTGGTAGCCCGCCGGGCTGGTGAAAAGAATTTTAAAGCCGCTGGTGAAATTGCAGTACAGGCCATTTTGCTGGGTACTTTTCTTTCAATGATCATTAGTGTGATCGGGTTTATTTTTCCTAAGGAAATCTTAAGCCTGATGGGAGCGTCTGATAAAGTTGTGGCTGAAAATTATTTGTTTACACAGATCATGCTTACCGGTAATATTGTGATCATGTTGCTCTTTATTAATAATGCCATATTCCGGGGCGTGGGCAATGCATCGATTGCGATGAAAGCATTATTACTAGCCAATGCAATCAATATCATATTGGATCCTTTACTAATAATGGGAATTGGTCCCTTTCCAAAACTGGGCGTTATTGGCGCAGCAGTAGCAACCACCATAGGAAGAAGTTGTGCAGTACTATACCAGTTCTATCATTTATTTAAAGGAAAGGCTTTAATACAGATCGCCCGTAAACAGTTTACTGTTCAGATAGATATTATCCGTAGTATTTTAAAAACCTCGGCGGGTGGTATGTTTCAATTCATTATTGGCAGTTGCAGTTGGATCTTTTTGGCCATGATAATTGCTGAATCGGGTACTGCAGCGGTTTCCGGTTATGGAACTGCTATCCGCATATGTATATTCACCATCCTGCCTGCCTGGGGGCTTGCTAATGCTGCTGCAACTTTGGTAGGCCAGAACCTAGGAGCCAATCAACCTGAACGGGCTGAGAAATCTGTTTGGCGAACGGCCTTTCTTACTTTTTGTTTTTTTGCAGTAGTAGCTGTGATCTTTTTCTTATTTGGAGAACAATTAATGCGGTTCTTTACCACGGATAAAGGTGCAATAGCCGCAGGAACAGAATGTTTGCACATATTAGCTATCGGCTATGTGTTCTTTGCCTATGGGATGATAATAAGCCAGGCTTTTAACGGCGCAGGTGATACTAACACCCCTACCTATATTAATTTATTTGTTTTTTGGGTATTACAAATACCTCTGGCTTATTTATTATCAAAATTCCTTCATATGGGGCCAACGGGAGTGTATATATCAATTGCAGTGTCAGAAACGGTTTTAGCAATTGTCAGCATCATTGTATTCAAGAAAGGCAGGTGGAAAATGGTAAAGGTTTGATTTTAACTATTTTAGCACAAATAATAAAATTAGTTACAAATTTTGCCTTTCCATTAATTTAACATTATATTTGCACATAACTCAGATAAAAAAATTTTAATAAAATTAAAGTTTATGAAACAAAAACTAACACTAATTCTGGCATTATCTATTCTAGCCACAAGTGCCTTTTCTCAAAAAGCCAAAAGAACTGGAGAGAAGAAAGGACCACTAATCGGTTTACATTTTAATTTGCAAGATTTTAATGCGCCTGTAGGTATTAAAGATCCAAGCAAAGGAACAGTGTACAGCAAACTCAAAGATATGACTAAGGGTTTCTCTGTATCTTATTGGAAAGGAATACACCCAAAAGTAGATTTCTCTATTAAGGCTAATGCAAGTTTCCGTGATTACCGTGCTATCCGTACTGGATTAACACAAAAAACAGAAATAGGCCTTGAACTTGAGCCATCTCTTAACTTCCGCCCTTTTGATGATGCAGCTTTAATAAATCCCTTCTTAACCGTTGGTATTGGCGGAGGCTACTACACTGATAAATTAGGATACTATCTTCCTGCAGGTCTTGGTGTTCAGGTTAATTTAAACAGTATCACTTACATATTCCTACAGGGACAATACAGGTGGGATCTAACTAAAAAAGATCCTAAGTATGGTAACAAACAGGTTACCGGCGATAACCTGTTCTATTCAATTGGCTTAGCACAAAACATTGGTAAACAAAAAGTAGTTGTTGTACCACCACCGCCACCACCGCCGGTTGTGCTGGATAGAGATGGAGATGGTGTTTTAGATGTTGATGATAAATGTCCTGATGTTCCTGGTCTTGCTTCTTTACAAGGTTGCCCAGACAGGGATGGAGATGGTATTGCTGATGCTGATGATAAGTGTCCTGATGTTGCCGGTTTAGCCCGCTACCAGGGATGTCCTATTCCTGATACAGATGGTGATGGTATCAATGACGAAGTGGATAAGTGTCCAACTGTTCCTGGTTTAGCACGTTATCAAGGATGTCCAATTCCTGATACTGATGGTGATGGTGTAAATGATGAAGAAGATAAGTGTATCAACGAAAAAGGACCAGCTTCTAATTTTGGTTGCCCTGTTATCAGCGAAGAGATCATTAAGAAAGTTAACACAGCTGCTCAGAATATCTTCTTTGTAACTGGTAGTTCTAAATTATTAGCTAAATCATTCCCTAAATTGAATGATGTTGTTAAGATCCTGAACGATAATCCTACTTATAAAGTTCAGATCGATGGTCATACTGACGAAGTTGGTAAAGATGATTACAACCAGCAATTATCTGACGACAGAGCTGCTTCAGTTAAAGCATATTTAGTAAGCAAAGGAATTGATGAAGGTCGTTTATCTTCTACAGGTTATGGCGAAGCAAAACCAGTTGCTGACAACAAAACAGCTGCAGGCCGTGCTAAGAACAGGAGAGTGGAAATGACTTTAAGTAACTATTAATAGTTAAGTAAAAACATAAAAGAATCCCCCAGATTTTATCTGGGGGATTTTATTTTACACGATTATTTTTTTTAAAAGAATTTGTTGAAACTTATATTTTTGCTTCCAGTTCCATCAGTTTCTCAAACACGATTTCATATTCTGAATTAGATCTTGCTAACTCTTCAGCATTTGATTTGTAATCAGATTCCGTCTGCAGGAATTTTGTTTTATCTCCATATACTTCAGGCGAAGCCAGGTCAAGTTCCAGTTGTGCTTTTATTTTATTTAGGCCGGCGATCTTCTCTTCCAATTGCTGAAAGAGGTTCTTTTGCCTTTGCAGTTCTTTTTTTAATTCTTTATCTATACTGCTGTTTTGATTATTGGCTTTAGGCTGTTCAACGGGCTTTTGCTGCTCTGTTTTTACAGTAATTTCTTTTGCCGGTTGCTTAATAACAATGTTATTGGGCTTGGTTCCTTCCGCTTTCAATAAAGCAGCATCTGCTTTTTCTTTTCTTTCTTTCCAGTCTTCATATTCTGCGTAAGTACCTTTAAATTCCCGTATCTTATAATTATCAATATCCCAGATCTTGTTGGCAATGCGGCTTATAAAATACCTGTCGTGGCTTACTAAAACGATGGTGCCTTCATATTTATTTAATGATTCAACCAACAGATCAACCGAATGAATATCTAAGTGGTTGGTAGGCTCATCCAGCATTAAAAAATTAGCTTTGCTTGCAATGGTTTTAGCCAGGGCCACCCTTGCTTTTTCTCCTCCGCTTAATACTTTAATTTTCTTTTCAACAGCCTCGCCACTAAATAAAAAAGCACCCAGTAAACTTCTCAATTCCAGGTCATTCTTTCCGCTTCGGGCATCTTTTAATTCTTCCAATACATCATTATTCTGGTTCAATGCTTCTAACTGGTGCTGGGCATAAAAAGATTCTTCTACATTATGCCCCCATTCTCTTTCTCCAAAAAAGGGTTCGGTATCAGCAATAATTCTTAATAGTGTAGATTTCCCTTTTCCATTTGCGCCAATCAATGCAATCTTATCACCACGTTCTATCTCGGCATGGGTATCTTCCAGGATTTTTACTTCGCCAAAACTTTTGCTAATATGCTTTAAAGTAGCAATCGTTCTGCCCGGTGTTTTATCAATAGCAAAATTGATACGCATATTGGGGCGTTCCAGTTCTACATTTTCAATGCGATCTAATTTTTCCAATCGCTTAACAATACTTTGGGCCGCTGCAGCTTTACTGGCTTTGGCTTTAAAACGTTCAACAAAACGTTCATTCTGCCGTATATAATCCTGCTGGTTTTCGTAAGCCTTTTGCTGCATATCAATACGCAGGGCTTTTTCCTGTTCGTAATACGAGTAGTTACCGGTATAAAAGTGTAATTCTTTTTGATAAAGCTCTACAATCTTATTTACCATACGGTCTAAAAAGAAACGATCATGCGAAACGATCACTACTGCACCCGGATAATGGATCAAATATTTTTCCAGCCATTCAATACTCGGCAGATCGAGGTGGTTGGTAGGTTCATCCATCAGCAAAACATCAGGATTCATGAGTATCATTTTAGCCAGTAATACCCGCATGCGCCATCCCCCGCTAAAAGTTTTATATTGCTTTCCCAGGTCGGCATTGGCAAAACCGAGGCCCTGCAGGATCTCTTCGGTACGATGGTGTATGCTGTAGCCATCAAGCACTTCCATTTCATGCAAGAGGTCAGCGTATTTATCAGCAAGGCTTTCGTCACCGGTTCTTTCCAGCTCATGTCCTAATAATTCCAGTTCTTTTTCCAATTGCTTCACCCTTTCAAAAGCACCCATCGCCACTTCCAAAATAGAATCTTCAGTATCAAAACCCAGCAGGTCCTGGTGTAAAAAACCGATCGTGGTTTCACGTCCTTTTTCTACAGAACCTTTTGCAGGGCTGTACTGGCCGGTCAATACCTTAAGTAAAGTAGATTTACCGGTGCCGTTGTACCCGATCAATCCAATCCGTTCATTGGGCTGAATATGCCAGGTTGCATCTTCTACAATTGTCCGGGCTCCAAATTCAAATGTTACATTTTGTAATCCTAAAAGCATAAAATTTTATAATAGGCGGCAAAAATAACGATTATCGAACCTTAAAGCCCATTTCGGGTTATAATGTGAAAAATTCTTTGCGTGATAGCTGCTATTTATTTGGGAGGGGTTAGATTTGTAAAAAAATACTCAAATGAAGAAGATAATCTTAATCTCCCTTTTATTGGTTTTAGCTTATGTGGGCTGGAAATGGTACAGTTCCTCCAGAAATTCGGCTCCCAGCGGACCTAAGCAGGAAGCTATTACATTAAAAAAGCATTCCCAGTCGTTTAACCAGGCTGTTGCCAACAGCATGAATGCTTATTTTGATATAGCCGCAGCTTTTGTGGATGCAGATACTTCAAAAGTAAAAGAACATAACAGGCGGTTTATCCAGCTGCTCGACAGTATTCCAATGGATGAATTAAAAAAAGATACCGCAAATATTTATGATGTGGCCATGAGCAGTTTTGGCAGTATAAAAGCTAATGCAGAATCAATACTTATACAGGCTGATATAACAGAAATGCGCAAAGATTTCAGCATGGTTTCAGAAAACCTCTATCCGTTTTTTAAAATAATTAATTACGAAGGCGAAAAAATGTACTGGCAAAATTGTCCCATGGCTTTTGGCGATGATGCAGGTGCTAACTGGATAAGCAAAACAACAGATGTGGTTAATCCCTACCTGGGAAAGAATCACCCTCAATATAAAGCAACAATGCTGCATTGCGGAATGGTAAAGGATACCATCAAAACTCAATAAAAATATTTTTGGATGGCACAGGTAAACAGGAATAAGTTTTAGAAACTATGAAGACATATTTTTTTATTTTTCTGTTATTGCTGTTTTCATCCGCTGCTTATACTCAAAAAAAGCATACAATCAGTGGCTATATCAAAGATTCGCTTAACGGCGAAACGCTGATCGGTGCTACTATTACCGTACAGGGACAAGCAAAAGGTATCAGCAGCAACCTATATGGTTTTTATTCCATTACACTCGATGAAGGAAAATATGTACTTATTTGTTCTTTTATTGGTTACCGTTTTAAAGCGGTAGCAATAGATCTTCTGCAGGATACCAAGATCAATTTTGAAATACTTCCCAAGGTCAGTTTATCCCAGGAAGTGATCATTAATTCCAGGAAAAGAGATGCTAACGTTAAGAATGCCCAGATGGGGAAATTTACTTTACCTATTGAGCAGATAAAATCTATCCCGGCATTTTTGGGCGAAGTAGATCTTTTAAAAACCATCCAGTTTTTACCGGGTGTACGCAATGCAGGTGAAGGCAGTGCCGGTATTTACGTGAGGGGGGGAGGACCTGATCAAAACCTCATTCTACTTGATGATGCACCTGTTTATAACACGGGCCACCTCTTTGGTTTTTTCTCCATCTTTAATGCCGATGCCATAAAAAATGTTACGCTCATAAAAGGGGGTATGCCGGCACAATATGGCGGCCGCCTATCCAGTGTATTAGATGTTTCTATGAAAGAGGGGAACAATCAAAAATTACAGATAGATGGCGGCATTGGTGTAATAGCATCCCGGCTTTCAATACAAGGACCTATCAAAAAGAATAAATCCTCTTTTATAGTTTCGGCACGCCGCACCTATATTGATGCGCTCACAAAACCATTCATGAAATCAACCAGCCAGTTTAAAGGCAGCGGATATTATTTTTATGATCTGAATGCAAAGGTCAATTATATTTTTTCTGATAAGGACAGGGTATACCTGAGTGGTTATTTTGGGCGTGATGTTTTTGATTTTGTAAATGGGAAACAAAATTTAAAAATAAATATTCCCTGGGGTAATGCTACAGGTACGCTGCGCTGGAACCATGTGTTCAACAACAAACTCTTTGGAAACACCACAGCAGTTTACAACGATTATAATTTTACATTCAATGCGCTGCAAAATGATTTTGAGCTGCAACTGGCTTCCGGTATACGGGACTTGAGCATTAAACAGGATTTTGACCTATACCCTTATACAGGCCACAAACTGAAATTTGGCGGAATTTACACGTATCATAAATTCACACCTTCGGTGTTAAGCGGTAAACAGGATACTACTGTTTTTAAGCCTACCAATGCCCAGGTAAAATATGGCCACGAAGCTGCAGTTTATTTCCAGGATGATTGGGAGATCAATGAAAAAATTAAAATACACGCAGGTTTAAGATACAGTTGGTTTCAACAGATAGGCCCTTACAAAATCTATGAGACAGATGATAATGGCAACAGGTTAGACAGTACTGTTTTTCCAAGTGGCAAAGCTGTAAAAACATATGGCGGTCTTGAACCACGTTTTACTATTCGCTATGCACTCAATGATGAAACGTCTATAAAAACTTCTGTAACGAGGAACCTGCAATACATACATCTGGTAAGTAATTCCGGTACCACCTTGCCTACCGATATATGGGTGCCAAGTACCTATAAAGTAAAACCACAGATCAGTTGGTTATATGCAGCCGGGCTTTTTAAGAACTTCAAGGATAATATGTATGAAACATCTGTAGAGGTTTATTACAAACAGATGCAAAACCAGATCGAATATAAAGAAGGTTATACTCCAACAGGATTGGATGATACTGAAAATTCCTTCAGCTTTGGTAAAGGATGGAGTTATGGCGCTGAGTTCTTCATTAATAAAATAAAAGGCCGCTTAACAGGTTGGGTGGGTTATACATTAAGCTGGACCTGGCGTAAATTCTCTGCCCTGAATTTTGGAGAAAAATACCCGGCAAAATATGATCGCCGGAATGACATGAGCCTTGTGGCACTTTATGAGCTTAATAAAAAATGGAAGTTATCTGCAGCTTTTGTTTTTGGTACCGGCAATGCAGCTACTTTACCCCAGCGGTTCTATATTGTTGGAGGAGTGCTAACACAGGAGTACAGCCGCATCAATGAATACAGGTTACCATCTTATCACCGGTTTGATTTTGCGGCCACACTTACCCCAAAGAAAAATATAAAACGCAAATGGAAAACAGAATGGGTGTTCAGTGTATACAATGCATACAATCGCAAGAATCCTTATTTCATTTACTTCGATCAAACGGGCAGTCCCTTTAATGGTACTCTGGAAATACAGGCTAAACAGGTTTCCCTTTTCCCGGTAATACCAGCAATAACCTGGAATGTGAGGTTCTAAATAAAAAAGCATCTACAAACCGCAGATGCTCTTTTCAGATTTATATAATAAATGGGTTAGCGAACAAATGTCTGGTAACGTTCCACAAATGCACCCGGAAAAGCAGGATCGGTGCCTTTGGAAACAACGGTAAATAATACATTGGTTAAAGTAAGCATAGTCCAGTTATATGTCTTAGGCGAAGAGTTACTAATTAAAGCACCACCAGAAGCAAACTCATAAGTACCCACATCTGATGTGGTGGTATTAAACCTATATTCAAATCCGCCAGTAGCAGTAAATGACACAAAATTTTCAGGCTTTGGTGTTTGTTTTAAAATAGTATCTTTTATAAAAACGCCACCAACATATATCTTTAACTGAATACGGTTGATATTCCACTTGCCAACAACCTGTTGTTCTTTGGGCAGATCGGCGCTATGGTCTGGTTTGGCACAAGAGCTGGTAATAACTGAAAGGGAGATAAAACCGGCAATAATAAGCAGCAGGGTATAAAATGTTTTCATTGTAAATACGATATTGGTTTTGCTAATAACGTATTCCCCGGTACTTTATTGTTTGCTTTTTAACTTATGTACAAACCTGATTACACCGCTTTTTTGCAGGTCTGATGAGATCCGTACTTCGTAGCGGTTATCTCCGTCATTTACAACCATTAAAGCGGTATTTGGTGGTATGGTTCCCAGGTTTTCGGCATACATGATGAGTTCGTTCAATTCCCTGCCCTGATCTACCTGTAGGGTAATGCGGATGGCTTTATCTGTAAGCCGCTTGTGGGACAGAATCAGTTTACCATTAAAAAATAAAGAAATACTGTCCCCGTCAATGTCGCCGTTATCGTATAGATCAACTGTAAAAGCGGGGTTATCTATTTCAATGGTCTTTAAAAGGTCAATATTTCTTTTTTCATAGTGTAGGTCTGTAATTTTTATTACTTCATTAGATATTACCGGCGGCACATTAGCGACTATTTCAGGGCTTGCTTTTTTTTCAGAATCTGTTCTTACAACCGGAGCCTGTGTAATTTTTGTGGTTTCTTTTTTAACAACAAGTGGCGGGGTATTTTTTTTGGGCTGAGCTTTAACTACCGGTGGTACCGGAGTTGTTTGCTTAGGCATATTTTTTACTGTTGGTACAGTAGTTTTAGACTTCACAACAGGTTTTGTTTTTGTAACCGGGGTATTGTAATAAGAAGGATTTCTTTGTAATACCCGTCTTGATAAAACAGTTGTGCCATATCCACAATCACCTTCCTGGTTAGGAACAGGAACCCAACTGCCTTCCAGTTTCTGTTCTTCACCCTGTGCAAAGTAAGTTAACTTATGTATCTGAAAACAATTGCGGATGGTTACCGGTACGTTAGTTTTTGTACGTTCTACTTCTTTTACTTCAATGTATTTAGTTGATTTATTTATAGTGCCGCTTAATTTGCAGATGGTATAGTACCGTTTACCGCCATCACTGAAATAAGTGTAAGAATACCCGCTTACTTTATTGCCATTGGTTTCAATTTCCAGTACATATTCGCAACGGTCTCCGCCCCAGCCTGTAAAAGAAGTGCTCTTGTCAATAAATTCTCCTTTCCATTGCCCTTTAAAATTTTGAGCAGATAAATGGGATGTAAAAAATGCAAGCAAAAATAACGGTACAATTTTCTTCATTGTAACAAAGATATTTTAGATAAATTTTTCCATAGCTAATACTTCGTTAAATTTGCAACTTGCATACTGCAAGGTTTACAAATAAAGATATGATAAAGATAACATTACCCGATGGTGCCGTTAGGGAATACGAAAGCGGAACTTCTGCATTTGATGTGGCTAAATCCATCAGTGAAGGATTGGCAAGAAAAGTATTGGCTGCAAATATCAATGGCGAGGTTTGGGATGCTCACCGGCCTATAGATGCGGATGCTTCATTAAGATTATTGACCTGGGATGATACTGATGGTAAATCAACATTCTGGCATTCTTCTGCTCACTTGATGGCCGAGGCAGTTGAAGCCGGTTTTCCGGGTGTAAAGTTTTGGGTAGGTCCTGCCATTGATAAAGGTTTTTATTACGATATGGACCTGGGCGATACAAAGATCACCGAAGATGACCTGCTTCAGCTGGAGAAAAAAATGAATGAGCTGGCAAAACAAAACAATCGTTTCCTGCGTAAGGCCATGCCTAAGGCTGAAGCCCTTCAATATTTTACTGACAAAGGAGATGAATATAAATTGGATTTGTTAAGTGGTTTGACCGATGGGGAGATTACGTTTTATACCCAGGGCGGATTTACCGATCTCTGTCGTGGGCCACATATCCCCAACACAGGTTTTATTAAAGCAATAAAGCTTACCAGCATTGCAGGAGCATACTGGAAAGGCGATGAAAAGAATAAACAGCTCACCCGTATCTATGGTGTAACTTTTCCTAACCAGAAAGAACTGGATGAGTATGTGCTGATGCTGGAAGAAGCCAAGAAAAGAGATCATCGTAAACTGGGAAAGGAACTGGGCATTTTTACTTTTGACGATGAAGTAGGCCAGGGCCTTGCTTTGTGGATGCCTAATGGAACAGTAATTATTGAAGAGCTGGAAAATCTTGCAAAAAAAACTGAACAGCGGGCAGGATATAAAAGAGTGGTAACACCACATATTGCCAAAGAAAGTTTGTATTTAACCAGCGGCCATTTACCTTATTACGAAGACAGCATGTATCCTCCTATGGAACTGGATGGTACAAAGTATTATTTAAGAGCCATGAACTGTCCTCATCACCATAAAATATTTGACGCCGAGCAAAGAAGTTATAAAGACCTGCCGTTACGACTTGCAGAATATGGAACCTGTTATCGTTATGAGCAGAGCGGTGAGTTATTTGGTTTGATGAGGGTGCGTTGCCTCCACATGAATGATGCTCATATTTATTGTACCAGGGAACAGTTTGCAGATGAGTTCAGGGCAGTGAATGAACTCTACGTAAATTATTTTAAAATATTCGGTATTGAGAAATACGTGATGAGGCTAAGCCTACACGATCCAGCCAAGCTTGGTAAAAAATATGTTGATGAGCCGGAGCTTTGGCTGGAAACAGAAGAGATGGTAAGACAGGTGCTGATCGAATCGAATATTCCTTATGTAGAAGTGAAAGATGAAGGTGCATTTTACGGCCCTAAAATTGATGTGCAGATATGGAGTGCCATTGGGCGTGAATTTACCCTGGCAACAAACCAGGTTGATTTTGCCCAGGGCAGGAGGTTTAACCTTCAGTTTACCAACCAGCACAACCAGCCCGAAACACCATTGATCATTCACCGGGCGCCATTGGGAACCCATGAAAGGTTCATCGGATTTTTGCTGGAGCATTATGCAGGTAAATTCCCAACCTGGCTGGCGCCGCTGCAGGTTAAAATATTACCCATCAGCGACAAGTTTATGGATTATGCAAATACAATTTTGCAAACCCTTAAAAAAGCTGATATTCGTGCTGAGATTGATGACAGGAGCGAAAAAATAGGAAAGAAGATACGGGATACTGAAGTGGCAAAAGTGCCTTATATGCTGGTGATAGGCGAGAAAGAAATGAATGAAGGGAAAGTTTCTGTGCGCAGGCAGGGCAAAGGTGATTTGGGAGCAAAGCTGATAGGAGAATTTGTTGAAGATATATCAGCAGAAATTAAAAACAGGCTGGCTGATTAATATTAAATTTTCATATTACTGCCAGCAGAGAACGATTTTCTTTTGGATTTATAACTTTAAATAAATAATTTGCTGAGAGCTTTAAGAAGTAAAACAGGATTCTCTTTTAACCTTTTTGCAAAAAAACAACATTGTAAACTAAATATAATAAATGGCATTTCCACCAAGACCCAGGGGTACATTTAACCCCCGTTTTAAAAAAGAACAACAACAGGAACACCGTACCAACCACATGATAAGAGCAATTGAAGTGCGCCTGGTTGGCGAAAATTTAGAGCCAGGTGTTTATTCACTTGCAGAAGCTATTAAAATTGCCAAAGAACAGGAACTCGATCTTGTAGAGATATCCCCCGGTGCCAAGCCCCCCGTTTGTAAGATCATTGACTATAATAAATTCCTCTACGAAGAGAAGAAGAAGAAGAAGGAAATGAAAGCGAAATCGAAGACCAGCGAGGTTAAAGAGATACGCTTTACCCCCAATACAGATGATCATGACTTTGAGTTTAAAGTAAAACACGCCGAAAAATTCTTAAGTGAAGGCGATAAGGTAAAGGCCCATGTACAGTTTAAAGGCCGTGCCATCATGTTCAAAGAAAGAGGCGAAATATTATTATTAAAATTTGCAGATCGATTAAAAGATGTAGGCGCTTTGGAAGGCTTACCTAAAATGGAAGGGAAGAGAATGCTGGTGATGTTTGCACCAAAAGCAAAACTTTCAAAAAGAAAACAACAGGAAGCAGATAGATTATAAACTTATATGCATATAATATTTAAGGGAAGTTCTTGCTTCCCTTTTTTTATTAAAAAAACATTCAGCACTATAGTATTTTGATTACAGTTAAGTAAATGGTATAACCCAGAATGATCAGCATCGCAATAAAGTATATGATCAGATCAAACCTGGACGGCTCCTTATGTTTATATATAGAAGAGCCTTTAATAAAATCTGGATAATATAACCAGATGAGGCGCATTACCTGTATGATGAGCGCATAAAAACAACCAATTGTAATAAGTATCCTGATGATGTAGCTTACATATTGCATGCTGATAAGATTTATTTAATACTAACTTATATACACTATAAAATTTTCCTCAAATTTAATAAGAAACTGAATTATAGAATAACTTACGAAGAATTATTGTAAAACTTATCGTTTAATGGACACGAGCCTTAACAAATACATCAGTGAAACAGGTTTCTGTAGTCGCAGGGAGGCAGATAAATATATTGAGCAACTCCGTGTTACCATCAATGGCATAGAAGCCACCAAAGGCAACCGGGTAAAGGAAAATGATTTGGTACTGGTAGATGGAGAGCCTATCAAAAAAAAGCAGGCTGCAGTTTATCTGGCACTCAATAAGCCCAAAGGTGTAACCTGTACCACCGATCTCAAAGACAAAACAAACATCATTGATTTTGTAAATTTTAAAACAAGGATATTTCCTATTGGCCGGCTGGATAAAAGAAGCGAAGGCCTGATTTTTTTAACAAACGATGGTGATATTGTAAATAAGATACTCCGTGCAGGTAACCAGCACGAGAAAGAATATATAGTTGTGGTAGATAAAACAATCACCCTTGATTTTATACAAAAGATGCGGAACGGTGTACGCATCTTAGGAACAGTGACCCAAAAATGTTTTGTAAAGCAGGAAGGCCCCAACCGTTTTAAAATTATTTTAGTGCAGGGTCTTAACCGCCAGATACGACGCATGTGTGAAGCACTTGGTTTTAATGTAGAGAGCCTGAAACGCACACGTATCATGAACATTACACTCAGCAACCTGCCACCCGGTAAATGGCGTTACTTTTCCCCTGCAGAGATTGATACCATAAATCAAATGCTAAAAAATTCAAGCAAGACTGCTGAAGGGAGTGAAGGAATGGATGAGTAGATATCTATCTCATATTCAGTCAGCAGTAAAATTGGGAGCTTCACATTCCTGCCAGTATTCTACAATTTTTTGTATCGTATTTTGTAACCTGGTAAAATCATTTGGTTTTACAAAAAATCCCTGCACTGATTGTGAATAGGCTTCAATAACAGATTTCTCAGTAGAGGTTGTTGTAAAAAATAAATAGGGTATGCATTTCAGGTTCAGGCTTTCATTGATGTAGATCTTTTCTCTCAGCTCAAAACCGCTTAGTTTAGGCATATTGATATCGGAAAGTATAAGAAAAGGCTTGATCCTTGTTTCAGTTAGGTAGTTTAAAGCTTCTTCCCCGTCTGAAAAATAAATGATGGGATTTTTGTAATCGAGATTATCGAATATCTCTTTTAAAATTTCCTGATCATCAGAATCGTCTTCTATTACCACTATTGGGCCATTTTTATTCATGTAAGGGTATTAAACATTTTAAATGTTGGGTTCCAAAGCTACGCTTTTTTTCATGGAATGAATTTAGAAGGGAGGGTTAAGCTTCTTCCTGTTATAACAAATCCGCAAATTATTATAGCAACAATCCTGTTCTCAACCCTAATCTGCGGTCTCCAACTCTAAAGCTTTGGTTCTGCCCCAAAAAACTACCTTTGCCCTATAAAAATAGGGGCAATAGCCCAAAAAATTCTCTGTAACTGCCCATTTCTCCCTATTTCCCCTTATCTTTGCGGCCCGAAAAAGAATTATACTTTTTCAGACATTTCCCACAAGGCTCTATCAAGTGTCCCGTCATTTCGGAACCGCCAGCAGGGAGTAACTAAAAACAGTTATGTAATGCCAAAGGTTAAAACCAACAGCAGCGCCAAGAAGCGCTTTAAAGTTACCGGTTCCGGTAAGATCATGTTTCAAAAAGCTTTTAAACGTCACATCTTAACCAAAAAATCAAAAAAGCGCAAGCGTAATATGCGTAAAGATGGTATGGTTAGCGATGCCAACATGCATTTTGTAAAACGTTTATTAGGGATGAAATAAATCATCCTTTTAACTATCAACTTTTAACTTTAAACTAATTAAGATATGCCACGTTCAGTAAATGCAGTAGCCAGCAGGGCCCGCCGCAAAAGAATATTAAAAGCTGCCAAAGGATATTATGGTAAGCGCAAAAATGTATACACCGTTGCCAAAAACGTAATGGAAAAAGGTTTAACGTACAGCTACGTTGGCCGTAAATTAAAAAAGCGTGAGTACCGTACTTTATGGATAGCACGTATCAATGCAGCCGTAAGAGCAGAAGGTATGACCTACAGCCAGTTCATCAACAAACTGGTTGTTAATAAAATTGACCTTAACCGTAAGGTTTTGGCAGACCTGGCCATGAATGAGCCGGAAACTTTCAAAAAATTAATAGATTCAGTTAAATAAGCTGAACTTCATATTACAGAAACCGGTTGTGAATCCTCATAGCCGGTTTTTTTTGTTCATAAATATCTCAAGTCTGTTACTTTTGTATAAATATCTGTAAACTAAAAAAGTATAAACCCATACATGGATAATACCTACAACGATCTGGTGCAGCAAACCTTTAATTTTCCGCAGGAAGATTATAAATTAAAAAATGAATACCTGCAGTATAACGACCTGGATATTAAAGCACTTATTGATAAGTATGGTACACCACTAAAACTGACCTACCTGCCTAAGATAGGCAAGCAGATAAATAAGGCAAAATCGATGTTTGCCACCGCTTTTAAAAAGCATAAGTACGAAGGGAAATATCATTACTGCTATTGTACAAAAAGCTCTCACTTTTCTTTTATTGTAGAAGAAGCATTAAAGAATGATATTCATTTAGAAACTTCTTATGCTTACGATATTGATATCATCAAAAAATTATACGCTAAAAAGAAGATCAACAAAGATGTGTTCATCATCTGTAATGGCTATAAACAAAAGCCATACATCAGCCGCATTGCCGGCCTGTTGAACACGGGCTTTAAAAACGTAGTTCCTATTTTAGATAATGTAGATGAGTTGAGAGGTTACATTAAATCCGTAAAAGTTCCGTTTAACCTGGGTATACGTGTTGCTGCAGAAGAAGAACCCAATTTTCCTTTTTATACATCCCGCCTGGGTATAAGGGCTAAAGATATTTTAGAGTTTTATGTAGATAAGATAGAAGGTAATGAGCACCGCTTTCAATTAAAGATGCTGCATATTTTTTTAAACAAGGGAATTAAGGATGATATTTATTACTGGAGTGAATTGAATAAAGTGATCAATCTCTATTGCCAGTTAAAAAAGATCTGTCCCGAACTGGATTCTATCAATATCGGCGGTGGTTTTCCTATTAAACATTCGCTGGCTTTTGATTATGATTATCAGTTTATGATCAATGAAATTGTACGTAACATAAAAGTTGCCTGCAAAAGAGTTAAAGTGCCTATGCCTAATATCTTTACAGAATTTGGGAGTTATACTGTTGGAGAGAGTATGGCTCATATTTACAGTGTAATAGGACAGAAAATGCAGAACGACAGGGAAACCTGGTATATGATCGATTCGTCTTTCATTACAACCTTGCCCGATACCTGGGGCATTGGCGAAAAATTCTTAATGCTGCCAATTAATAAATGGGATAATGAATACCACCGGGTGGTGCTTGGTGGTATTACCTGCGACAGCCATGATTATTACGACAGTGAAGAGCATATCAATGAAGTGTTTTTGCCAAAGATTGGCGAAGGCGAACCTTTGTATGTTGGCTTCTTTCATACGGGTGCTTACCAGGACCAGATAAGCGGTTATGGTGGTATCAAGCATTGCCTTATTCCATCACCAAAACATATTATTGTTGGGTATGATAAAAATGGAAAACTGCATGATTGGGTATATGCTAAAGAACAATCTGCACAAAGCATGTTGAAGATACTGGGTTATTGATGTGATAACCATTCATGTAATTTTTGTACGGGCATTGTTTAGTCTTTCTATTTTTAGGGTCACAATAAAAGATAAACCATGTTCAACAAGATCAACAAAGCTGTATTCCTGCTTCTACTTACTACAGTTATTGCCGGCACTACTGCCTCAGCTCAAAATGCAGAAGATTCTGTAAAGGCAGTTGTAAATAATTTATTTACGGCAATGAAAAACGGAGATGCACAGCTACTGAAAACCGTTTTTGCCGACACCGCCATTTTACAAACCATTGTAAATGAAAAATCGGGTAATGTGGTTATCAGGAACGAAGAGATTGCAGGGTTTATAGATTTTGTAAGCAAACAACCAAAGGGTGCAGCTGATGAACAGATCATTTTTAGTTCAATAAAGATTGACGGCGACCTGGCCAGTGTATGGACCCCATATAAATTTTATTATAATGGCAAGTTCAGTCATTGCGGGGTTAACTCATTTCAAATGGTGCGGTTGAACAAGGCATGGAAGATTCAGTTTTTGATTGATACACGGCGGAGAATTAATTGCGAATAGTACCAGCATTTTATAAGAAAAAATTTTGTTGCCACAAAGGCACTAAGACACAAATAAATCCACTTCGTGGATTTTGGGATTGCCACAGAAACACGAAAAAACGGAAAAATATATGTTTAATGCTGTGCTTCTGTCCATCTGTGGCAATTTTTTTTTGCCGAAGGCAAAACCCTTCGTGGCAAATTCACTTTTTGTATAAATAGAAAAAGCTCTCCAAGGAATAGGAGAGCCTTATTAAACCAACTGTATATTTATGAAAAAAACTATGCTTATTGTATCACGATATCTTTAGCCGTATTCTTTATCTCATCTTTTTTCGGAAGTTCCAGCGTTAAAATACCATTCTCGTACTTTGCTGTAATGTTTGCTCCATCTATCTTTTCATCTACAGTAAAACTGCGTTTGAAAGATTTGTATCCAAATTCTTTACGAATCATTTTTTCATTTTCTGTAGATTCTTCTGTTTTTTTCTCTGCACTGATGGTTAAGGTCTTACCATCAAGCTTTACAACGAAATCAGATTTCTGCATACCCGGAGCTGCCAGTTCGATCTTGTACAGGTCAGCTTTTTCAACGATGTTAGCAGGTGGAAAATGTAATACATCTTCCCGGATAGACTTACCAAAATTTACTGGTAACTCGTTGAATAATTCATTCATGATGCCATCAAAGGTTTTGTTGATGTTGTTGTTTACTTTTACGAATGTCATAGCTATTATTTTTTAAGTTTTTAAATAATGTGTTTCCTGTAATGAACGTCAAATTATATTCCAACCCATTTTTTCAGACAAAATTTCAAAATGGTAATATGTTTGCAGACATTCTGGCTAAATTGATCTGTTGATAATGCCATAATTTCTGTTTATTCATTTCGAGATTGGGAATAGTATTTGAGGGGTGAATATAATTTAAGAGAAGTATGTAATTTTACATTCTAAAAATAAAATAACAATATATGTATCCAGAAGAAATAGTAATACCCATGAAAGAAGAGTTGACAGAGAATGGATTTAGTGAACTGTTAACTGCCCAAGCTGTTGAAAATACGCTTGCAGAAAAAGGCACCACATTGGTTATGATAAATTCGGTTTGTGGCTGCAGTGCAGGTACTGCAAGACCAGGCGTTTTGCTGGCAGTGAATAATACTTCCAAGAGACCCGATAATATCACCACTAGTTTTGCAGGTTTTGATATTGAGGCTGTAAATAAATTAAGAGAGCACCTGATGCCTTATCCCCCTTCATCACCGGCCATTGCATTGTTCAAAGATGGTAAGCTGGTGCATTTTATCGAGCGCCACAATATTGAAGGGCGCAGTGCACAAATGATAGCTGAGAACCTGATAGGTGCATTTGATCAGCATTGTAATTAATAACGGTCAATAAGTACAACGTACAGAACCTCCTGGATATACGGGAGGTTTTGTATTACCATTGCGTTGATATATTGAATATATTGCAGTCCTAAACTTTTAAACCTCAACTTAACCGATGTATCCCAATTTATATTATGTATTTAAAGACTGGTTTGGTGTGGAGTGGCATGGGTTGAGTTTTTTAAATACATTTGGGCTGATGGTTGCTATGGGCTTTGTTACAGCGGCAATTGTTTTAAGTAAGGAGTTACAGCGAAAAGAGAAGGAAGGATTACTTTCTCCAAGAGAAGAAACCATCACTGTAGGCAAACCGGCTTCCTTCAGCGACCTGCTGATGAATGCCATTGTGGGTTTTATTTTCGGTTACAAGATATTCGGGCTTTTTTTTAGTAAAGCTGCTGATGTAAATCCACAGGATTATATTTTTTCTGCCGATGGAAACTTTCTTGGAGGGTTGCTGGTTGGCGGGTTCTTAACCTGGTATAAATGGTGGGATAAGAACAAGCAGAAACTGAAAGAGCCTGAAAGACGTAATGTACGCATCTGGCCGCATGACAGGGTCGGAGATATCATTATACTAGGTTTGATATTTGGTATTATTGGAGCCAAGCTATTTGATAACCTGGAAAACTGGGATGATTTTGTAAAGGACCCCATCGGCAGGTTGTTCTCGGCCAGCGGCCTTACTTTTTATGGAGGGTTGATTATGGCTGCAATTGCTATTTGCTGGTATGCCTCCAAAAAAGGTATCAAGATCATTCACCTGGTAGATGCCGCAGGCTTGGCACTCTTGCTGGCCTATGCTGTAGGTCGTATTGGCTGCCAGGTATCTGGCGATGGCGATTGGGGTATCTATAACAGTGCTTATGTAGTAAATGCCGACGGTAAAGTTGTAGAAGCTGCTCCGGGGGATTACGAGGCACAATTGAATAAGCAAGCAAACTATTATTTAAAGGGGGCTGTTTACGATAAGGACTCTGTTCTGGTACAGGTTACCGACCGTACCTACGAAAGCCTGGAAAAGGTTCCAAATAAGTCCTGGAAAGGACCTTCATTTTTGCCAACCTGGATGTTGGCTTATACCTTTCCCAACAATGTAAACAAGGATGGGGTCTTAATACCTGGATGCGATGAAGAGCATTGCAGGGCATTGCCTCAACCAGTTTTTCCTACATCATTTTACGAAACCGTAGTCTGTACTTTGCTTTTCCTGGTACTCTGGGCATTGCGGAGAAAGATAACAACGCCAGGCGTAATGTTCGGTATCTATCTCATTGTAAATGGAATAGAAAGATTTATTGTTGAATTATTCCGGGTAAATAATACCTATTCTATATTTGGATTTCATCCAACACAGGCCGAGATCATATCGGCTGCCCTTGTTCTGGCGGGCATCATTCTCATTGTAATTGTTAAAAACAGGGTTTCCAAAAACAATTAACACAATTCCTTAAATCTTTTAGTTATGTAACATTATCCTCAAATGTTGCGTATAAGGTTATATAACCAATTATCATTAAAAATTACCGCCCAGTATAAAACAATGTACTGTGTAACACATAGTACTTACTTTTGTGAAGTAGTTATCAAAGTATATAACTAAGTATAGCCTCCCTGTAAGAAGGGATAAAAATTAAAAACAAAAAGTAAAGTCATGAAACAATTTTTCAGCCTGCTGGCTGCTATGAGCATCGCTATATGCAGTCACGCCCAAACCGGAACTAAAGTATCCGGCAGTATCAAAGACGGGGGTAATCAAAAAGTAATTGATGCCGCATCCGTTACCCTCTTAAAAACCAAAGATTCTGCCATTGTAAAAGTAGCAGTAACAGACAAGGACGGCAATTTCTCTTTTGAAAATCTAAAAGAAGGCAGTTACCTGGTTCTGGCAACTTCTATTGGCCATTCTAAAACCTATAGCAGTCCTTTTACCATTTCAGCCGCCAACCCTACAGCCAATGTAGGTGTATTACAACTTGTTCAGGCCGATAAAGCCATGAAAGAAGTTGTAGTTACTTCTAAAAAACCTTTAATTGAGAGAAAATTGGACAGGACCATTGTAAATGTAGATGCTTCCATTACCAGTACAGGAAGTACAGCGTTGGAGGTTTTGGAAAAAGCGCCCGGTATTACTGTCGATAAAGATGGTAATATCAGCCTTAAAGGAAAATCGGGTGTTATTGTGTACATAGATGGCCGCCCGAGTTATTTAAGTGGCCCCGACCTGGCAAATATGCTGCGTAATATGACCGCAAGCCAGCTTGAACAGATAGAGATCATGACTAACCCGCCTGCAAAATTTGATGCAGCCGGTAATGCAGGCGTGGTTAATATTAAAATTAAAAAGAACAAAGTATTTGGCTACAACGGAAGTATCACCACTGGTTATACCCAGGGCAGGTATGCCCGTTTTAATGAGGCTCTGAGTTTTAATTACCGCAACCAAAAAGTGAATTTCTTCAGCAGCTTTAATTACAACCGTAATCACCGCAGCCAGGAATTATATATCTTAAGAAATTTCAGGGATGCCAATACAAAAGATATTAAATCAATCTTTGACCAATCTACAGACATGGAAAGCCAGAGCCATTATTACAATGCTAAACTGGGTATGGATTACACAGTATCAAAAAATACAACACTGGGTGTAGTACTTAATGGTTTTTACAATCCGAGCTTATGGCAAAGTTCTACCAATACCATGATCTATGATCCAAATCACACGCTGACAGACAGGACAACTGCATTCACAGAGAATACAGAAAAGTGGAAGAACTTCAGCTCGAATGTAAACTTTAGAACAAAGCTTGATTCAGCAGGACAGGAGATCACAGCCGATGTTGACTTTATTCAATATAAAGCTACAAGCGTACAACCCCTTACAAGCACCTACTATGATAATATGGGCAATTTGAAAAACACTGATGTATTGAACGGAACAATGCCTACAAATATTAAAATTTACAGTGGTAAAGTTGACTATACTTTGCCCTTGAAAAAAGATTCAAAATTTGAAGCAGGGATAAAAACAAGTTTTGTTACCAATGATAACAACGCCATTTATGATAGCGTGAAAACAGGTTATACAGTTTTAGATAGCGGCCGTAGTAATCATTTTATTTATGATGAGAACATCAATGCTGCCTATGTAAATTACAACAGGGCATTAGGAAAAAAATGGAGTGCCCAGTTGGGATTAAGGGTGGAGAATACAAATTCAAATGGTATTTCAAAAGGGTATACTTATAATACTGCTCAAAATAAATTTGAGTACACCGAAACGAATTTCAAAAGATCTTATACACAGTTATTTCCTACTGTTTACCTGCAGTATACTGCCAATGAAAAGAACCAGTTTGTTATCAATTATGGAAGAAGGATCAAGAGACCGGATTACGAGGATATGAATCCGTTTGTTCATTTCCTGGACAGGTACACATTTGAGCAGGGTAATCCAAATATACGTCCGCAGTTTGCACATAATATTGAGTTGAGCCATACTTATAAAGGATTTTTGACAACCACTGTAAACTATACAGCTACTAACGATATCATACAACAGGTTTTGGAGCAGAATGATGTGAATAAAGAAACCTATATCAAGAAAGCTAACATAGCAAGTGCAAAACAAATAGGCCTGGCAATTACTGCAAACAAGCAGATTACCAAGTGGTGGAGTGCAAACATTTATACCAACATTTTGAATAATCAATTTAAAGGACTGGTTAATAACGAAGCTATCTCTATTGGGGTTACCAGCTATATGGTTCAGTTGCAACAACAATTCAAATTTAAAAAAGGATGGGCAGCAGAGCTAAGTGGTTTTTATCGTTCAAAAGCAGTTGAAGGTGTAATAACCATTAAACCAATGGCCCAGGTAAATGCAGGCTTCAGCAAGCAGGTATTAAAGAACCAGGGTAGTCTTCGTTTGAATGTAAGAGATATTTTTGCCGGCAGTGTTTTTAAAGGATACAGCAAATACGGAACCGTGGATGCTAATTTTAAGAATGTTAACGACAGCCGTGCAGTTAGCTTAACCTTTACTTACCGTTTCAACAAAGGAAAATTAAAGGCAAGCAGCAGCAAAAGAAGCAGTGGCGCAAGTGATGAGCAAAACAGGGTAAAAAGCGGAAACTAAGTATTCCTAAGCAAATAAAAATAGTGGTCCTTTTTTGTAAAAACCTGTCGCCTTTGTGCGATAGGTTTTTTACTTTTGAAAAAAATAACATTATGCCATCATTTGACCTTGTAAGCAAAGTTGACCTGCAGACACTGGACAACGCCATAAATACGGTAAGTAAGGAAATTACCAATCGCTTCGATTTTAAAGGATCACACGTGGTGATCGAATTAAATAAAAAGGAATATAAGGTAAACCTGGAAGCCGACAGCGATATGAAAATAAGCCAGATAACCGATGTAATGATAAGCCGGAGTATGAAACAGGGACTGGCTGCTGAGGTTTATGACCTGAGTAAAGAGCCTTATCCAAGCGGTAAAGTGGTAAAAAAAGAGGTACCCGTAAGAAACGGGATAAAACAGGAAGATGCCAAGAAGATCGTTAAACTGATAAAGGATAGCGGCTTAAAAGTTCAGGTGGCCATTATGGATGACATCATACGGGTAACTGGCAAAAAGATAGATGACCTGCAGGATGTAATACAGGCAACTAAGGGGTGGAACCTGGGAATTGCACTTCAATTTATAAATATGAAGAGCTGATTTTTAATGGATAATTAGCTAATTGATAATGGAGAATTTTTTAGAATCAGAAGGATTTGCTATGTAAAAAGCTTGCTAAGTAAAGGGGTATTATCAATTATCCATTATAACATTATCCATTTTTCCTGCGGTTTTTAACTGAAAAGAGCTTAATTTTGCCCCTTTCTAATAATTTGTACGGCAAAACCCGTACGCAAAACATAATAAAATATGAAACAAGGAATTCACCCGGGTAATTACAGGTTGGTTGTTTTTAAAGATATGAGTAACGGAACTCAGTTTTTAAGCCGTTCAACAGCCCAATCGAAAGAAACAGTAACTCACGAAGATGGTAACGAATACCCGGTAATAAAACTGGAGATCTCAAATACCTCTCATCCTTTTTATACCGGTAAAAATGTACTGGTAGATACTGCGGGAAGAATTGACAAATTCAACAAGCGGTACGAAAAAAAGGCAAAATAATTTAATAGAGATCATTATCTTTATTTCAAGTTTGTTTTTCATGGCTATACTTTAAGTCCCTCCGGTTCTCCGGGGGGATTTTTATTTTGCTTATTTTTACCGTATGCAAAAGATCATCTTTACAGAAGAATACTGCAAACCAGCAAACCTGCATCCCTTTACATATACAAGACATATACAAGACATACGTATCGGTATTTTAACTATCCGGGAAAAATGGGAGCGGCATTTAAAGATATCTTCTGCTGATAAATGGCAGGGCCACTACCTGGATAATGAACGTTCTATTAAAATTGAAAAGGGTATTGGCAAAGAGGCATACCTGTTAATTCATGCCAATGTATTACCTACAAAAGCCATCATCAGCAAAATAAAAAAACTAAAAAATGGGGAATTTCTTACGGCAGGTAAAGAAGGGGGTATGGCATTTAAATTTTCAGGAAAAGAAATATTGGGGTTGCATAATATAAAGATCAATAAATCAGTTGAATTTAAAGCTGATATAAAAGCGATCCATTATCCCTGGCAAATAGTTCAGTTGAATGACTGGGCGATAAAGGAAGATTTTAATTTGATCACAATAGGCAGAAAAACTAAGGCTATTTCCAAAACAAATAAGGTAATAAAACCTTCACAGGTATTTATAGAAGCAGGTGCCAGGCTGGAACATTGTATTTTAAATGCAAGCGAGGGACCTATCTATATTGGCAGGAATGTCAATATCATGGAAGGGAGTTTATTAAAAGGTCCCATTGCTGTTTGCGAAGGTGCTGTAGTTAAAATGGGAACAAAGATCTACGGTGCAACTACAATCGGCCCCTTTTGTACAGTAGGGGGAGAAATAAAGAATTCAGTATTATTTGGATACAGCAATAAAGCCCATGATGGTTATTTGGGTGATAGCGTTTTAGGCGAATGGTGTAATCTGGGTGCAGGAACAACCAACAGCAATGTGAAGAATAATGCAGGGGAGGTAAAGTATTGCGTAGATGCTGATAAAAAAGAAATAAGTGCCGGTAAGAAAGGAGGATTGTTAATGGGCGATTATTCCAAAGCCGCTATTAATACTTCCTTTAACACAGGAACTATGGTTGGTGTATGCTGCAATATCATTGCACCGGGACTTACACCTAAATTCATTCCTAATTTTTCCTGGGGAGCTGATGGCATAACCAGTTATAAACTGGATAAGGCCCTGGTTGATATAGATAACTGGAAAAAACTAAAAGGACTTACCATCTCCGATAGGGAAAAACAAATTTTGACAGATATTTATAAACTATAAAAAATAAAGAGCACATGCGTAAACAAATTGCAGCAGCAAACTGGAAAATGAATTTAACCCTGCAACAGGCACAAACTTTAATTGATGCATTAATCGCTACGCCTTATGATCTTAAAGAGAACCAGGAAGCTGTGTTTGGAGTTCCTTTTCCATACCTTATCAACATAAAAAATAAATTAGCGGGAAAGAAAAATGTATTTGTTGCTGCACAAAACTGTTACGATAAAAAAAGCGGTGCTTATACCGGCGAAGTAAGTGCCGAAATGCTAAAAAGCATTGGAGCTGATTACGTGATACTGGGGCATAGTGAACGACGGGAATATTTTAATGAGAGCCATGAAATGCTTGCTGCAAAAATCAATGTGTGCCTCGAGTATGGATTAAAACCAATCTTTTGTTGTGGAGAGCCATTAGCCATTAGGGAAGCAGGAACAGAAAATAGTTTTGTAGAAACACAATTAAAAGAAAGCTTGTTTCATTTAACGACTGAGCAATTAACAGGTTTTGTAATTGCATATGAGCCCATCTGGGCCATTGGCACAGGTAAAACTGCAAGTAATGAACAGGCCCAGGAAATACATGCACATATCCGAAGCGTAATGAATACTCAGTATGGTAGCAATGTGGCCGCCAGCATCTCAATTTTGTATGGAGGCAGCGTAAAAGCCAATAATGCAAAAGAGATTTTTGCACAGCCGGATGTAGATGGAGGATTGGTGGGAGGTGCAAGCCTGGTTGCTGCTGATTTTGCCGAAATAATTAATAGCCTTAAATAAAGTTAGAGAGCACTGGATTTTGCATTAGACTGCATAGCAAGACTGATATCTGCTTCTGTATAACTATTCAGTTTTTCAATATCAAGAATAGTTTTGTTTCCGGTACTGCTGCGGTGGTACATGGGTAAAAATTTAGCACCCACAACGATCTCTTTAAAAGTATACGAGCTGCGGTCAACAACGGTACTGCTGAACATATCGTCAAAAGCTTTTATGAACACCAATATTTCCCCATTCAAATTCTTGTAATCATCTGCAGTAAAATTATAAAAAGGACTGTCTTCAGTTATAGGATGTACAATTGTCCAATTCAATGTAAGGGCATTTGCCTTGCTAAACTCCAGTTCCAAAGGAAAGAATTTGTTCACCATTTTACCATTCTCTTCTATAGTCATTCCTAATGTAAGCTTTGCTTCTGCGTCAGTAAGCGTAGTGTTCTTATAAGGTGTAACTCGTATCATTAATGCAGTGATCTCTTTATAAGGAGCAATTAAAGCATTGTGCGAAAACCTTAGATAAGCTTTTGGTTTGCTAAACCGGCCATAAAATAAACCAGTAGCAATTGCAAAGCTAAGCAGTCCCACTAATGCTTCACCGGCTGCAATAGCGCTGGTTAAAAAACCAGATGGGCTTATATGGCCATAACCTACCGTGGTAAAAGTTTGCGCACTAAAAAAATATGCTGCACCAAATTTGCCGAACTCCGTAACACTGTTAATACCATACAAATGTTCTACTCCTATCATGTAATAAACAGAAGCAAAAACAAAATTGATCAAAATGTAAAATGAGAAAATGATTGTAAGGAATTTCCAGCCTGGTAAACCCAGCATGGTGTGATACCAGCTAATCCTGTTTAAAAAAGATACACCCTGTATATCAATATTGGGATTGCCGTCTTTATTAACAAACCTTCCTCCATAATCCGAAGCATTGCTGCCAAAACCCGTATTGTTTTCGGTTTTGGCTTTTGTATTGAATTTTCGCAGAACAGCCATTGCTATAAAATTTAATTATAAATACAAAATAAGCATAACCCAACTTGTTTTGAAGAAATACTTTAAAGTAACTTGCGTACAGTTTTTTTAAGTAAACTATTTATATGCAGGATTGCCTTTTAGAATTTTTACGATGCCCGGTAACGAGGAGCAGTTTTGAGATCAGCATCATAAAAAGGTCAAAAAAAATGTTGGATGGTACAGAAACAGATGTGATTGAGGAAGCTGTATTGTTTGCACAGGAAGGATGGTTTTATCCTGTTGTTAAAGGTATACCACGGTTAAATGTTGAAGCAATATATGATTACGCAGATTTTCTGAGATCGGCAGTTCCTGATTATGAGAAGCGAAAGAAGCAACTGTTGGAAAAATATAATGCATTATTAGTTCTTGTTCAGAAAAAAAATAAACGTACCAAAGAAAGCTTTGCGCAGGAATGGGCAATATATGATTATGACAGTGATAAGACCTGGGATGCAGATGCGAACGGTATGCTTAACAGGTTTTTAAAAGAAACAGATGAAACCATTGAAACGCTTAAAGATAAAATTATTTTTGATGCAGGTTGTGGTAACGGCTTTTTAAATGCATTGCTGGCTGAAAAGGGCGTTACAAATATTGCAATGGATTTCAGCAACAGCATTGAAAAAGCGTATGCACGAAACCAGATCAGCCGTGTTCATTACATACAGGGCGATGTGCAGTTTCCCCCGGTGTTATTTAATTATTTTGATATTGTGCACAGCAGCGGTGTATTAATTGCTACTAATAATACAGAATTATCTTTTTCATGTATTGAGCCTGCTGTAAAAAAGGGAGGCAAATTAAGTGTCTGGTTGTACCATCGCAGAAATGATTTTATTCATAACCTGTTTAATTCTATCAGGAAAATAACTTCAAAATTTCCTTTGAGGTTTCAATATTATTTATACCGGGTTAGTATTTTTCCTGTTAGTTTTATTATTAAAAGAATTAAAGGTAATAAACAGAACAGCCGCGAAATGATGATTGATATTTTGGACTGGTTTACTCCCGAATTCAGGTGGGAGCATAATCACGAGGAAGCACGTAACTGGTTTTATAAAAGAAACTTTAAAAACGTGAAAGTAACAACGGATGAATTATTTGGATTTAATATTACCGGGGAGAAAATTTAATCATTTATGCAAGCTGTAAAAACATTGTGGCAAAGTTTTTTGTGGCGAGGCCTGTATTATATAACTGCTTTTGTTATCAATATTTTAATTGCAAGGCATTTCGAAGCTTCACTAAGCGGGTCGGTTTATTATATCAGCAGTATTTATGCATTTGTAGTGCTGCTTTCAAGCCTAAGTATTGAATCGGGTATTATTTACTTTTCAGCAAAAGCACAAATACCGGTTGAGCGGTTATTCAGTTTCTCGTTATTGTGGACATTGTTAATAGGGATTCTTACATGGCTGGTAGTTTCTCTTTTTTTTAAGAATGAATACACTGGCATTTCCCGCCCGTTACTCTTATTCTCAGCAGTGCTTTATATCAGCGGCAACATACTTACTACTTATTGTGCAGGTTTTTTTTATGCCAATAGCCAATTCAAACTACCTAATGTTATAATTATTGTCAGCACTGTTATTTTAATTATGCTGATTCCTTACGGAGGCAGATCCGTCATCCCGGCTGTTAACAACCAGAATTATTTTTATATTTATTTTGGTTCTTTTTTTGTTCAGGGAGTAGCTATGGCAATTGCTGCTAAACTTAAATATATAAAAACAGGATTGTTTCATATAATAACCATTGCCGAATTCAGGTTGTTGTTCAATTATTGTGCATTGGTATTTGCAGGTAATATTATCTTTTTCCTGCTGTACCGTGTTGATTACTTCTTTGTTGAAAAGTATTGTACAGCAAGTGAGCTTGGAAATTACATCCAGGTTTCAAAACTGGTACATCTCTTTTTTATATTACCAACAATACTTGCAGGCGCTGTGTTCCCTATAAGTGCAGGGGAGCAGCGGGATGGCATCAATAAATTATTGCCACTCTTATCAAGATCAATATTTTTTCTGTACGCTATCCTCTGCCTTGTTTTAGCACTTACCGGCCAATGGCTTTTTCCATTTGTTTTTGGAGTAAGTTTTACAGCAATGTACAACGTATTTTTAATGCTGATCCCGGGCATTCTTGCGTTGTCAGGGATGTTTACCCTTACGGCTTATTTTGCAGGTAAAAACAAGGTGAAAGTAAACAACATGGCAGCGGTTTATGCATTTGTGGTTATCCTGGCCGGAGATATGATTTTTATTCCTAAGTATGGGATTCTTGCAGCAGCATTAGTTAGCAGTGCTGGTTATATGGCATACACGGTTTACATTATCCTGGCTTTTAAAAAAGAATATGAATGCTCCGCCGCAGATTTTTTTATCTTTAGACTGTCTGATTGGAAGCAAATAACAAATTGCATTTATGCATCGCTTAAAATAAAAAATGAAAGTTAGCAGCAACGATTTGTACACAGATGGATCATATCTTAAAAATAATCCCACATGGGATATAGAAGATTCAAAATGGAAAGCAGCCGTTATTTACGAACTGCTTCAGAAAAATAATGTTACGATAACGGAAGTTACAGAGGTTGGCTGCGGTGCGGGGGGAAACCTTACAGAACTGGCAAAAAAAGACAACAGGATAACAAGATTGACCGGCTATGATATTTCTCCACAGGCAATTGAATTGGCAAAAAAAAATGCAACGGATAAAATTAGTTTTTTCAAAGGGGATATAACTCAAAAGGAAAACATATATACCGAGCTTTTGCTGCTGATTGATGTGGTAGAGCATGTAGATGATTTTTATGGCTTTTTAAGAAAATTAAAACCAATGAGTGGGTATTTTGTTTTTCATATTCCACTCGACCTGTCGTGCAGAACGATAATGAAACCACATGTTTTATTACAGCAGCGCCTGTCGGTTGGGCATATACATTACTATACCAAAGAAATGCTGGAATGGGCTTTAAAAGATACTGGGTATGAAATTATAGACTGGGTTTATACCAAACCGGTTGTTGATATATTGCCGGCAGATTCAATTAAGCGGGGAGTTAAAAAAATATTGCGCAATATTTCCTTTGCCCTTAACAAAAACTGGAGCGTAAAAAAATGGGGAGGTTATTCAATAATGTTATTAGCTAAACAGGAACTGCAGTAATGAAAGTATTATGGATTGCAAGCTGGTATCCAAGCCGGCTCGATAAATTTACCGGTGATTTTATTCAACGCCATGCGCTGGCAGCTTCACTATATTGTAAGGTTGAGGTTATCTTTGTTAAGAAAGATGTTGGCCTTCCCGCCAATACAACCTTAATTGAAAAAAATGTAAGCGGTAATTTAACTGAGCAAATAATTTATTACAACCCGTTTCAAACTCATATTAAAATTCTTGATAGGACTATCTCTTTTTTTTATTATAAAAAACATTATCGCAAGGCAGTTAAGCAATATTTTAAAAACGAAGGCAAACCTGGCTATGTTCATGTGCATGTTGCCATGTATGCTGGTATTGTTGCGTTGTGGATAAAGAAAAAATGGAGTATTCCTTATTTTGTTACAGAACACTGGGTGGGTTATTATAGAGAATGCGTGCCTTCAATTTATGATAATAATTACCTGTTCGGGTTGTTGAATAAGCAGATACTGAAAAAAGCTGCGCTGTTTTTTCCCGTAACAAAGGGACTTGGTGAAACCGTTAAAAGAGATTTTGCCGATATTCCGTACTACGTAATACCCAATGTAGTAAACACCGGGGTTTTTAAATACAAACCTTCAACTACGGATAAATTCCGGTTCATTCATATTTCTCATATCAATTTTCAAAAAAATCCTGAAGGTATGTTTACTGCAGCACGGTCACTTAAAGACCTGGGGTATGATTTTGAACTTTTTATGCTGGGAAATGAAAGTGAATCATTAAATGAATTGGCAAAAAAATATGATTTGCTGCCGGAAGTTGTAATTTATAAAAATGCGGTTCCATATGCTGAAGTAGCAGGCTATATTCAAAGTTCATCAGCCTTTCTGCTTTTCAGCAGGTTTGAGAATTTGCCATGTGTTTTGCTGGAAGCCTTATGCTGTGGCCTGCCTGTTATCAGTACCAATGTTGGTGGAATTGCAGAAGTGGTTCATAATGAAAACGGAATTCTGGTTGAAAATGAAAATATAGAACAATTGACCGCTGCCATGAAAAAAATGATGGATGAATATGATTACTATAACAGAGAAAAGATAGCTGCCGAAGCTGCTGCAAAATTTAACTATGCACAGGTTGGTGGGCAAATTGCTGGCTTTTACAAATGAGATCTGCAATATCTTTAGTCCCATCTATTTGTTGGTTTTGTGTAAATATAAATAACTAAAATAAAATGGATGAGCGACATTAAACTTACAACAGGTGAAATACAGACTGCAAAAGGTACCATGAAATTTGAATTATATGACGATGACGCCAATTGCCGTTGCCAATTTCAAGAAATTGTCAGCAAGGGTTTTTATGACGGGCTAAAATTTCACCGCGTAATAATTACGAAAAGTAGGTCAACAATTTATTGAACTGTATGAACAAATACAACTCAATGCTCAATAAGTGTTTTCGATCTTAGGGGTAACATAACCAACAGACCTGCAATTGGCCCTGCTGCTAAAAATATAAAGATATACCGCGGATTAATATTCAGTGATAAATAGTTAAGCAATTCAATACTGGCAATGGTGATGGAAAAACCGATGCAGGTTACAAAAGTGATGGCAGTTCCTTTAACAGCAGCAATTGCATGTTGCGCTACCATGGTTGAAAATAATGGTGAGTCTGCAATAACAACAAGTCCCCAAAAAACGAGGAAGCAAATGAAAGGTACCAGCGGCAGCTGAAATGCCCAGGGAGATACCAGGCAGCATAACCCGGATAAAAACAGTGCAGTAAAAGCTGTTCTTTTTACCGTAAAT
>JBBSJI010000009.1:0-60592 GCA_038257425.1 Chitinophagales bacterium | reverse complement strand
TATCTCACTTTCCGTACCTCTTGAGGCAATTTCATTTAATTGGAGGTTGATCAGTTTGCTCAGATCCAGGTTATCTCCATCTGCGGCTTCATCACTGTTTTGAAAATTACTGGCTGCGAACAAAGGTTTTTCCTGGGGTAAGATAATCTTCGCCATTACTTCATTATCAACAATACCAATATTGAAGTTAGTATTGCTTACGATCTGTGGTTCCTGCCTTGCGCCGTTTTCTTTAGATATGTCATTTACCGTTTCCTTACCTGCATTAAACCACCTGCTTACATCCAGGTATTTGCCATCTTCTAAAATATCTGGCTGCTGTTTAATGGCTTTTAGTAGTGAATAGGTAAGCAGGCCCTGCGAATACCTTCCCATTTCGTAAGCGGCCTGGTTGCTTGCAGAAGCAGATAGAATAAACAACCCTGATTTTTCATTGAGTTTATCAATAGCTTTTGTCTGCTGGGCCTTATCATCATTTCTTACAGCCAGGTCTTTACCCGCAATATCGTTAATAGCCTGCCCGCTGTTGCAGGCATCAAAGATCAATATCCTTTTTTGCGCTTTTATATTTTGTGGTTTCATCCACTCCATCAATTCTGTTGTGCTAATACCTACATCTTTTATCGCACCCGTTGTAGTAAAACCGGAAGCATCGGCAGTTAAAAAGTAAAATTGTTTTTTCTCAGCTTCTCCTGCCATTACCCCATGGCCGGCAAAAAAGATCATTAAGATATCATTCGCTGTAGCTTTTTTACCGATCTCTTCCAGTAGTTTTTTTATACTGTTCTTCTCGGGCAGTTGGTAACGCTCATTTGCCGTAGTAAGGTTATACATGAATACATGTTCCTTTCCATCAGTGTTCAATAATTTTTTTGCCGCAGCTTCAACAGCAGCAGACATATCAATAGCATCTTTTGCGGCATATTTAAGATCCAGTTCTGTGCCTTTATAATCACTTACACCAACCATTACCGCATACAGGTTGGGAAGAGCGGCAAACTCTTTTGTTTTGTCTTCAACAACTTTTAACCCCCGGGAGGAGATGGCATTGTCTGCTGTGTAGGCTTTTACGGTAACAGGATTTTCTTTGCCGGGAATGAAGAGGTTTTTTAGCTCTGCCTTATTAATAACCAGGTCAAAAAATTCACCATTCTTTTTCAGGTCAGTAGTTTTATACCTTCTTGCCTCTATACCATTTACCAATAAAACTGTTTCGCCCAGGCCACCGCGGCGGGGTTTTATTTTAAAATGATATACACCTGACTTATCGGTTGCATCTTCTACTTCCGGGGTTAACCCACAAATATTAAGTTCATCCAGTGTTTTTGCATTGATGGTTTCGCCCTTCATTATTCTTTCGGCAAGGTTGGGTACCCAGAGCTGGTCTTTTACCTGGTCAAGTTCAATAACTTCGGTGCCGCAAGTGAAGTAGAGGAGTTTACGGGCTTCTTCATTTCCATCGTACCTGTTAGCCGCATCTACTACCAGGTACCCGGTAGTATCTACTGAAATAAAAGAGTAGAGTAAACTGCCCATGCTCTTCCATATTTTAACAGTGTTATCCATGGAAGTGGTGGCGATCAATTTTCCATCCTTACTAAAATCTGGATTATTCGAGTCAAAATCATGGCCAATCATCGTAGCCAGTTCTTTTCCATTTTCTACATTCCATAATTTGGCGGCTCCATCCCTGCTGGTAGTTATTATTTTGGTTCCGTCCTGGTTAAATTTTATACCCCTTAATTCACTTTTATGTCCTGTGAGCACGGCAACAAGTTTCCCGGTTTCGGTATTCCAAATCCTGGCTATAGAATCAAAAGAAGAAGTTGCAGCTTTTTTGCCATCACGGCTTATTGTGAGATCGTAGATACTGGCCCCATGGTCAGTTTTCGTCATTAATAATTTAGCAGAAGGCAGTTCCCAGATTTTCATAATGCTATCTGAAATAGTGATAAATTTTTTATTACCATCTGCAAAATAACCAATGTACTCATTTGATGTTGACACCAGGCTGGTAATTAACTTCCCCGTTTTAGCATCCCATATTTTAGCAGCAGCACCGGGGCCCACGGTGGAGACCATTTTGCCATCAGAAGAGAAAGTTGAACGATAGATCGAATCAGCACCATGTTCAAAAGCAAACAGCATTTTACCGGAATGGGTTTCCCAAATTCTGGCAGTACCGTCTTCGGCACTTGTAAGTATAGTTTTATCATCAGGGCTGAACATTACCGTATTGACCCTTTGTATGTGTCCAATGAAATCTGTTAGCAATGAACCAGATTGTATATCCCAAATTTTTGCCGTATGATCTTCAGAAACGGTAGCAAGCAGCTTACCGTTATTACTTAACGATGCGTTACCAATGAAAGACCGATGTCCCCTGAGCACAAAGGATAATGAACCCTTTTCGAGATTCCATATTTTGATTGTATTATCCCAGGATGGCATGATGAGCTCTTTACCACCCGGTGTAAAAAGTACGACGGGCACAAATTGGGTAACCCCTCCAAGTTTTAATATATACTTTTTACTTTGCAGGTCATATATCTTAAAAAAACGTCCAAATGGATGTATGATCTTCCTGCTATCAGGGCTGATAACCACATTCCAGACCTCGCCTGTAGATTCAAGATCAGCCACTAGTTTACCGGTTTGTGTATCCCATGCTTTTATAGTTTTATCACTGGAGCCTGTAACTACATATCTGCTGTCTGCACTAAAATTGAGCGTATTCAATTTAGCTTTATGTCCTTTTAGTGTGTATAATAAAACTCCGGCCTCTGCATCCCATAGCTTTGCCGTAGAATCCTCAGAGGTTGTTATAACCATTTTTCCACTGGGACTATACTGGGCTTTATACACCCAACCGGTATGACCTGCTAATGTGTTTATAAGATCACCGTTTTCAATATTGCATATTTCTGCATTGAATTGTGAAGTAACAATTATTTTTTTTCCATCGGGACTGAACCCGGCCGAATAATAGCCGTTTTTAATTTTACTGTATAGCAGTTTACCACTTTTAGTATCCCAGATCCTTACTTTACTATCAGAACAAACAG
Source organism: Chitinophagales bacterium (assembly GCA_038257425.1). Lineage (GTDB taxonomy): Bacteria > Bacteroidota > Bacteroidia > Chitinophagales > Chitinophagaceae > Ferruginibacter. The sequence continues at coordinate 57,527 of JBBSJI010000009.1, read as the reverse complement.
TGGCAATTTTTTTATCATCCGGACTAACTGCTACAGACCACACCTCACCATTATGATCAGGTAGATTTAATAATAATGCTCCGGTGGCTGTATTGTATAATTTCGATGTACTATCGTTTGATGCGGTAATAATAAGCTGGCCATCGGTGCTAAACTTTATTTCATTTATTGCCTTATTATGACCTTTCAACGCAAGCTTAAATACCCCTGTTTGAGCATTCCATAATTTTATTGCCCCATCCCAACCTGTTGTAATAATTATCTTCTCATCGGGGCTTAGCGCAATAGAAGTTACGCCCCACAAGCCATGATTCAGGGTAACTATTAACTTGCCGGAGGAGGCTTCCCATATTTTAGCGGTGCCATCCCAGGCTGCTGTAATGATCCGGTTCGAATGGGTGTATATTGCAGAATTTGAGATCCAGCTATGCCCGATCGGCAACATCAGTTTCGGCTGCTGGGCATAACACAATTTGCAGGAAAAAAGCAGGAAAACAATATAGGCGGGGATTATGGACCTAAGCAGCATAGGTAAGTTTTGGAAAAGTTATTACTTTTAATGCAATTTTCAATTACATGCAAAGGATGAGTAATACCTGAACAGTGTTATGAAAGGAATTAAATTTAAAAGCCGGCCAGTAACTGAATATAATTATTTCGTCAACGCCTTTTTAGCTTCCTTACCCAGCATATCAATAATATTGCTGCTGTTATCCATCAAGATCTTTGTTACAAATTTATCTTTGGAGCTTTCTGTTACTTTTACATCAATAGCATATGCGCCCTGGCTGTATGATTTATCTACTTTACCAAACTCGTCTTTATAATAACCAGATGAACGTGGCACTATAAAACTCCGGCCGTCAATCTTTTTCCCTTTCAAATTTTCGTAATAATCTGCATACCCGGCACTGTTTTTATCCATAGGCGCATTGCGGACCAACAAATAAAATTTACCGAGTACTACATTGTCGAACAACTGGCCAATTTGATTAACATAAGTAGTACGAAAAGTTATTTCGATATCCATGTTGATGGTATTCTTCTGGGCCGCAGTCATCTTGGCTTTTGAATAATAAAGTTTAAGATCCTTTAACTTAAGTCTGAAGATGGAATTATTAATGATCTCGTTGGTGGAACTTGTATCCAGGTCGAAACGGGCAACAAAAGCAGTATCAGTTAAGCCGTTATTATTGGTAAAAGTTCTTACCAATGTAAAACCGCTGAACTGAAGTCCCACAGGATCAAATACACTTTCGGTTGATAGCTGGTCGTAAAAATAAAGATCGTTTAGCGCAAAATCATACTTTGCAATATACTTAGCCCTGTCCTTGGCAATCATTTTTTTAACCATATCTGTACCCACGGATACTGCGCTGCCCAAGATGGGACCCAACACTAATCCCCTGGCTTTCTCACCTCTTGCTTTGGCTATAGCATCGGCTTTAGCAACTTCACTTCTTTGCGTGAAGGATAACACCTGTTGCGTTTTAATAGAATTATAACTAAGTGCATCAGGACTTTCCTGCACTTTCATTTTAGCATCCTCATCCTTAAGGGCAAGGCTGTTTTGGGTGGTCTTACAACTGGAAGTAATAATGATAATGCATGCAAATAGGGAAAAGCCGTTAAGCAGTTTTTGTTTCATATTAATATTTTATTAGTGTTGGTATTTCAAATATAAACAAAACCCGGTGACATTGTAACCTTTATTAAATACCCTGCAACGGGTAGTTTTGGTGTTCCAATCTGCATTATCTTTAAAAAAATATTTAGTTGAAAAAATTGAAGCGGCTATCGCTGTTAGTTATTTGTAATGTGTTTATCCTGTTTGCTTATGCCCAAAATGCTGAGCGGGGACTTTCCATAAAAAAGGATTCAGCAGCAAAACCCGGTAATACATATGCGATCATCATTGGTATTAGCCAATATAAAACAGTCCCTTCTTTACAATATGCCGATAAAGATGCCCAGGCTTTTGAAGATCTGCTGCTGAGTGAAGCAGGCGGAAAAGTTCCCCGGATCAATATTGAAACTTTCTTAAATGATAAGGCTACCAAAGATAATGTGGCAGATGCCATTTCCATTATTGCCCGTAAGGCAAAACCCGGTGACCGGGTATATTTCTTTTTTGCCGGGCATGGTGATATGGAAGACCTCACGCAAATCGAGAATGGTTTGCTGCTGTTGTACAACAGTCCTAAAGGAAATTATTTTGGCATGAAGGACGATGTACTGGAAATTCTGGATCTTAAAAGATACCTTTCACCACTGGCCATGCGGGGAACTGAAATGATCTTTATTGTGGATGCCTGCCACTCTGGTAACCTGGGTGGTGGTGTTGAAGGGGTACAGCAAACTGCCTTAGCATTAGCTACCGCATGGGGAAAGGAATACAAGATACTTTCGTGTCAGCCTAACCAGCTTTCTCTTGAAAGTAAAGAATGGGGCGGCGGCAGAGGCTTGTTCTCTTTGCAACTGGAAGAAGGCATGAAAGGCCTTGCAGATAAGAACAATGACGGTAAAGTAAGCTTCTCCGAACTACAGCGATATATAACTGACCAGGTAGCAACTTTCAGTGAGGAAAAGCAAATTCCGGTAATAAGCGGAGACCTCAGTAAATCATTTGTTACTGTGAATGCAGCTGTGCTTGCTGCATTAAAAAAACAAAAGGCTGAAAATTATCCTTTATTGGCTAATGCCAATATAAAGGGAAGCGAAGAAAAATATATTGATTCGCTCGATGCAGCCGGAAAAAAAATATACCTGTCCTTTAAGCAGCATTTAGAAGACAGGAAACTGATCTGGCCAGCCGATACCAATGCTTTGAAAGATTACCGGGTGTTCATAAAAAAATATGCAGATAATCCTATAATTCCTACCATGCGCCGGAACCTGGCCACTGCATTGAATATAAGGTTTAATGATATCGCCGGGCCTTTACTAAAAGGCGAGACAAGCTATTCAACCCGTGATGAATGTTATTATGCTGCGGCCGAACTGGATAGCTGTTTAAGGTTATTGGGAGATCAACACTATATGTTCCGGAACCTGAAAGCAAGGAAATTATACATGCAGGCAATGGCATTAACCTGGGCTTTGAGCGAGGATGAATATAATATAAGCTGGAAACCTACAGTTTTAGAGTCGCTAAAATTACTGGAAGAATCTGCTGAGCTTGAACCCAATGCGGCATATACCTTACAGGGGTTGGGCATCAATTACAATTTTGTTTATGAATATGATAAGGCTAATGCAGCTTTTCAAAAATATCTTGACCTGAGGCCAAATGACCTTTATGCCCGCTGGTCGCTTGGGTTGATATATGGCAGGCTTAAACAATACGATAATGCAGAAAAAATATTTGAGCCCCTGGCAAGGGATTACCCTTCAGATGTAAACATCAACTTACAACTCAGTGAAATATATTGGTACAATAACAAAACGGATAAGTCTTTGCAGATTATGGATGCCATGATCGCATCGGATAGTAATAAGCTATCGGGTTATTTTGCAAAAGGGGTTTATTACGCCAGGATAAGTAAACCCGATAGTGCCATTTATTATTATAATGAAAGCAAAAAATATTATCCCGGTTATTGCAGCATTTGCGATAATAATATCGGCCATGTATATTTTGTGAACGGAGAGCTTGATTCTTCCCGGGTATATTTTAAAAAGGTAGTAGTGCAGGACAGTACCTATGCGCATGCTCATTTTAATTTAGGGGTTATTGAAGAGAAAGAAGGTAACCTTTCACTGGCTATGAATCATTTTTACCTATGTACATTGTATGCAACTTCTACCCTGGAAGGCTTTATCACTAATATGCAGTTGTATTTTGGAAAGACCTATTCTATCAAAAATGAAAAAGCATATGCAGCATTTAAAAAGAAGGCCTACACTGTAAATATGCAATACGTGTCGTACGTTAGCATGATATATACCTATATACGGGTACCGGGTCTGATTGATAGTGTTCAACATATCAATCCAATTTTTGAGCGGCTCTTTGATTACAAACCCGAAGAACTATGGACCTGGTATCATCACGCCTGCTGGAAGGCCTTGCAAAAAGATAAAGCAACGGCGCTGGAAAGCCTGGAGAAGTCATTAAAACTTGGCTTTGGTGATTACTTTATGCTGGTTTCTGATAATGATCTTTCTTTTATAAGAGAAACTAATGAGTTCAAAGTATTGCTGGAAAGATATTTCCCGGACAAGGGAAAGAAAAAAAGTTGAGTATGTTTTCAGATATTGATAAAATTGCGTCCCAACGCCATCTGCATTGATCATTGCTTTGCCTGTTCTTTATCCACGGGTATAAAAATAAAATCGCTCTGCGGATCATCTGTTCCAAACCCATCTTTTTGGGGAGATATTTTAAGCGTAGCGGTTTCATTCATGCTGCTTATCTGCAATACCGAAAAAATATCGGAGAGGGTGATGATGCCGTTGGTTTCTTTTCCCTTAGCATTTAAAACCTGCAGCAGCAGTTTGGCAAACGGCGAATGGTCTCCTGGTTTTCCATCAAAGGCTTCCTGTGTACCAACAGAAGATAAAAATTTCCGGCATTTGTACTGCGACTGGTCTGCCAGGAACTGGCGCACATTACGATTGCTGATTGTTTTACCCGGGTCGCTTCTTTTCTGGTTGAACGAACCGCCATGACAAACATCAAGCATCACCAGTATTTGGCGGGCTGGTATCCTGTTGATCATTTTCTGCAGTTTTACATATTGTATATAGGTATTGCGGGCAGGGTCATCAATTCTTGATCTTGAATCGGTACAAACAATAAATCCATCATCCATAAATTCGTCTTCCATATCACCATGGCCTGCAAAATAAATGACCAGCTGGTCATTGGGCTGCAGGTTTCGGTAGTATTCTGCAATGGCTTTATAAATTGTATCCATCGGTTTATCTTCCAGCAGCTGTACTTCAAAACCATAACCCTGCGCCAGCATATCACTTACTGCCCTTGCATCGTTAATCGCATTTGGCAACTTTTTCCATCCTGAGCCTTTATAATTATCGGTGCCCACTACCAGGGCATATTGCTTACCTGAAAAATTAGCTGCCGATCTTAATTCTTTTGTTTTAAGGCCCAGGCCCCTGGTTTGTCCTACATCCTCAAATATTTCTTTGTAATCTTTGAGGAACCTTCTTTCGAAAAAAATATCGAAATAATCAAAATCGAACGACTCACAGGTGTAGGATTTGTTCTTGATGTTAAACGACACTTTGTTGGCTTTATCCTCATTAAAAAGATCAAAGATATTTCCTGATCCCAAAGAAGTGATATAATGATTGATGGGGCCTTTTTGTATATAGCTGCCGTCGCATTTTACATTATCATAACCAATGCCATTGGGTACAATTATGATCCTGTTCTTATTAAGTATACTGGCAACCTCAGGAGAGTTTTGCATTAACGTTTTAATAAATTCCGTCTTAAATTTTTCGGATGGCCCTGCTTCTGAAATAAATAACTGGTTAATTGCTGCTATCGACTGAAAATATTCCTGCAATAGTTTTAGAGATATAGATTTTGCTAAAGGTGACCCTGTATCTGAAGCGATCCTGTGCTTGATACCATTGTTATTACTGCCTGGAGCTACAAGCACATCATATGGAAAGAAATAAGTTTCTTCTTTGTCTACATCTTTGATAACATTGCTGCAGCCGCTGAAGTTAAAAATAAAATAATCATTAAAAGCAGCTTTGCCGGCAATATCTTTTAATCCTGCCAGTATGGCTTCCTTTGTCGCATCTTTATCAATCAACAAATACTCGTGAACCAACGGGCTTGCATCTGAAGAATTTAGTTTGCCTGTAAATTGCTGCTTAAAAAAAGAGTTGTAAGATTGAGCATCAGTTTTACAGGTACGATACTTTGTTTCCCCATAATCATCAATGCCTATGGAAAGGATCCATACTGCGCCTGAAGCAAAATTGCTCCTGTCATAGGAATCATATAGTGTGTATTGCCGTAATAACCAGAATAAACCATACCTCTTAAAATTAGAACGCAACTTAGCTGCATAATCATAAACAAATTCATCAGTTTTTTTAAGTGTGGAATCAAAGGCAAGTATATGCATCCTGCCATTGCTAAGCATAGTGGCTTTACTTGTAACCCTGAATTTGGAATCCAATTGCCATACACTATCTATCTTATCACCTGTTTTGTAAATAAGCCTGTAGCCAAGCCTGCCTTTATTAAAGTCGGTAAATACCCTGTAATTAATGACCGTGTCTTCACGGAAAATATCCTTATCTAAAACTTTTGGAAATTGAGGACCGGCATATAGTATATAAATTTCTGCTGCATCATACTTTTTTAAACCTACAGGGTACTGGCCCGGGTGAAGTATAAATGTTCTCTCGGAACTGATGCCGGCATTAACATACAAAGCAACAAATGATAAAAAAATATTATTAGTATTATCCTAATTTGCTTTAAACCATATGTTACATCTTTATTAACCATAGCTTAATATTTTACCCACCTGTTTTCCATCATCACTTCTTCCATCAGTTGTTTACGTATGCTTAAAGGAAATACAGAAAAAGATCTTTGTAATTGTTCATAGCTGGTCAGTATCCTGTTGCATTCTTCCTTTTGGGGAATAAAAAAAGTCTGTTCTGCAGTACCCTGTTTATCCAGGGTTACCGCATCCCAGGAATAAGTACCGGGTTTCCACCAGGCAGCTGTTGTTTTTTTTATTACAAAACTGCTATCGCTTGTTTTAGCACTGTATAAAACCTGGTGAGACTCATCCAAAATAAAAAATGTGAGTTGCTGCGCTGCAGGATTTGAAAAACTAAAGCGGATGATATCTGAAAGGATAATCGCAGAATCCATCGGCTGCATTACAGACTTTGTTCCCCTTACCACGCCACCTGCATAGGCGACTTCTCCAGGCTTATGCGTCATTTTATCAAGTACCTGTACCAGGAACCTGTTCTCAAGAGAAGTATTTGCATGATCGAATTGCTTTACAATTTGGTGGTAAGCATAATTACCTTTTTTGTCCAGGGTAACCCGTTTTAAGTTCCTGCTTACAAGAGACAATTGCCCTTTTTTAAGCAGTACCATATCCCCAGCCAAAATTTTATCAGCCCGTTTGCAGGGTATTATATTTTTACCACGCTTAATGGTTACTTCTCCCCCTACCGAAAACACCAATATATCTGTACCTGCCTGCGCAAATATTGCCAGGGGCAGGAACAGGATAAGAATTATTGAAATAATTTTTCTCATGATACGGGTTTTGATATCTCTTCTTCATCAATAGGTTTTGCTGCTTCCTCTTCCGGTACTGGATCTGTATCCTGCACTTTATCTTCTTCCGTTACGGCAACTTCCACAGTGGGCGGCTCATCTGCTTTATGCTCATGAATGAAAAGACTTTTTCTTCCTGTTTTTTTATAGACAAATACTGCCAGCGCTTCATACAAATAAAGAATATCGGCAGCCAGTATCACCGGCAACAGAATATATTTTGTTGGGATCAAAACCGAAGTATTTTTAAACACCAGGAATATGATGAGCAATATGGCAGTAAAACTTACCAGCTGGCCGATCTTTACAAAAACATGGTACCACAAATGGCGGTTCACATAAAAATAAATGAAAGGTACAATATGCAGGAAAGTGATGATAAAAGAAATTATAAAAACCAACCAGTCGGAAGGATACCAGATATAATTCTTTTCAATGATCATGGAAACCGTGTTGGCATGTATCACAAGCCCATACATATCCGGCAGTGCCCTTCCGTAATAACTTTTATTTACCGGCGTGTAAAAGATATCATTAAAATCTTCTGTACTCTTGGTCTTACCGCCCAGGAATCCGATCATAATGATCTTGTTCTTCATAAAAGCCAGGTCGGCAGTTGTATCCAATACCTCAGCATGGTTCAGCATCAGGTAAGTATCCTTATTGCCTTTGTAATTGATGTACGCTGTTTTGTTTTTACGGCCGGCCAGTTTATCAAATAAGGGCTTATTGTATTTACGGACAATGGCTGCAGAAAATGCATAGAGCATAGAATCTCCATGACTGTATGCCGGTTGAAATTTTCTTACCACAGCAGTGCGGTCTTCATTGGTCAAAATATTTGCATGGCCGTAGGTACCCGGGAAGGTTTTGTAATCGCTGTTAAAACTGTTTTCCTTTTCATCGTAAAACCCGGCCAGTACCAGTTTATCAGCTGCATTAATGATTGAGGCTTTTAAAAGTGGGTCGCCAATGCTATCTGTATTATCAGAAAAAAATACATCAAGCCCTATTACGGCGGGCCCTGCTGCATAAATAGAATCAACGAGTGCCGCTATATCTTTCCGGCCCAGGTCTTCAATATTCACGAGTATAATATTTGTATCGGCCACTTGTGACTGTAAGCCAGAAAAATAGAAGTCGGTAAGGTTTACATCCTTGATGGTCTTGGCAACAAAATTGAAAGGTTTAAAGGAAATACTGATTACCAAAAACAATATCCATACGGAAACAAAAACAAGCACAGTAGCCAGTAAAGATTCATTGAGCAGCTGAGATAAAGCAGATTTCCTTTTTTCCATTTTTAGGGCCAGGGTAAGTTTTGGTTCAGTTTAAAGCTAAAAATACAGATAAATACTTGAATTAGTTTTCCGGAGCAGTTGTTATGGCCGTATTTGCCCGGAACGATTACAATAAATTGTAATGAATAAAAAAACCTCCCCGGTTAAAGGGAGGGTCTTCTTTTGTAAACAACACTTATCAACTTAACTCTTTTTCTTTTTATTCTTTATGGTGAGGTAATCAAGGAAATAGATAACCCTTACAGAAAGGCTGTTGAACTGGTTCCCTTCAATGGTGTTACCCAGGTTCTTGATATAATTTTTTTCAAACTGGCGGTTAAAGCTTTCGCCAATGTCTTTCCAAACAATACTGAAAAAGCTGCCTTGTGCAAACTGCCAGTTATAAACCATATCAACACTTAAATAGTTATAATTCTGTTTTACATTTCTGGTAAATGCAATAGCCGGGGTTTGCAGGTCTCCGTATGCATCCAGTTCATAAAATTGTTTAGGATCTACCTTGCTCCAGTAATGCCTTGTTCGCAGGGTAAGTCCCATACGGTTGGTAAAACTGTATTTCATGCTTACAACATTTTCAACCGACCGCACATCTCTTCTTGCAAAATATATAACCTTGCTTCCGGCTATGATTGTATCGCCTGCCCAGCCTGATTGATTCTTACTTGTACTCTGGTAAACTGAGTAATCCACTGAAAACTTACTGCTGAAACGAAACTTGGCGTAGATCCTAAGATCTAAATTCTTCCTTTTGAATACGCCACCGGTACCGGCATAAATACTTCCTCCGCCGGAAAGTTTTTTAGCAAAATTACTTTCTACCCACAGGTTCCCGTTTATTCTTCCTTTATCCCTGAAAACACGGCCATAAGATCTTGGTTCATAAAAATCGTGGCGCTTGGGGCCTGCATTAATATTCATTCCAAACCACCATAGGTTTTTCAATTGTGCATTGATATTGAAATTGAGACTTGCATTCTGGTACATCATTTCCTTTCTTCTTAAAATGTCGATTGGTTTAACCAGCCGGCTGTAATAAAAATTGCTGTTGATGCGGATCTGGTTATACCAACCTTTTGGCTTGGTCCAGTTATAGCCCGCCCATGCGCCCTGGTTCATAGTATTGTTGTTGGTAAAATATCCAAAATCACTTTTATCATATTTATCATTGAAGAGGTCCTGCCATATGTTGAATGTAAAACGGCCGCTTGTCTTGCCAAAATAAATGCTGTGTGCATAGCCTGTTGTGTTCTTACCATTCTTACCAATGAGGTTACTGAAGCTTACATTTCCGCCAATATTCCATTTGTTCTTTTTATCGTTAAAGTCGAAGAGAGCGGAAGTTACATTAGCATCATAATCATTGCCACTTCGCCATACATTGGTATTAACCAAAGAAATGCTGCTGTTATTTTTTAAAGTTTGATCTAACACCAAAACATTATAATTGGTAAGGGGCATATTGAGTAACTCCCTTGTTTCCTTGGTAGTATTGTCCTGTATTTTGGTATACTGGTTTTGTGTTATGGCATTTAAAATACCAACCCCAAGCCCTTTTTGAGTACGGCCACTTATTTTAGTTGCATTGATGATCTTGGCCTGGCCCGGATCTTCAATTATCGTTTCATTTGGCTGTGCCGAGTGCCATTTTTTAAACCTTGGCTCTATACCTATTCTTCGGCTGTAAAAGAGATTTCCTTTTCCAAAAAGCTCTGTACCTTCTGTAAAAAATGCACGGTTCTCATTAAACCGTTGTTCAAATGGAGAAAGATTTAAGATACGGTTATCTGATTGTACCTGGCCAAAATCAGGGATCAATGTCATGTCTAATGTAAAAGCCTGGTTCAACCCGTACTTTACATCCATGCCACCGTTAAAAGTTGTTTTACTTTTATTGGCTGTTGCTGTTCCATCATGATTTATGTAGGTAGAAAAGTAGGGCGAAAACTGCAGCCGCATGGGAGGCTTTATTCCTTCCAGCCCGGTAAATGATCCCTCTTGTGTTAAAAACCCATTCACATTAGGATCTATTGATTGCCAGAATAGCTGCTGGGCACTTTTGTTTCTTTTTCTAACGATATTAAAACCCCAGTCCTGTATATTTTTTTTACCAAACCTGATGGCAGAGTAGGGAATGAACATTTCAAATGTCCACCCATCAGCCTGCAGTTTGGCCTTACTTTCCCAAACTGCATTCCAACTAAAATCTTCGCTGTTACCATTTGTATTGGGCGATACTTTTGCATCCCACTGTTCGCCGAGGGGTGTAACAAAATATTCAAAGCCATTCAGCTTATCATTGTAGGTATCAAACACTACTCCTACAAAATCATTATTGCCAAAGCCATCACGGCCGCTTAATTCTGCAGCAATGCTGTCTTTATTTTTCTCATGCAGATACCCGCTAACATAGATACCTGCATTATCGTAAACAAGGTAAATCTGGGTGGCATTATCATCACTTTCAAGTTTAAAGGGAGTGGGTCTTAGCTCAGTAAACTTATCAGCAACAGGTGCATCCTTCCAGGCTGCATCATCTAAAACACCATCAATTTTAATAGTTGAAGTAATTCTTTTAGCGGGTAATTGTTTTTTTAAAACCTGGCTAAAAGCGGTGGAAGTAAGCAGCATGCAAAAGCATACTGCTTTTAGGTTTAAACAGTTCATGGCTATACTTTATTGGTTTACGAATACATCATTCATGGCGTAATGATACTAGTACGAAATTAAACGTACCAAGGCCAATAAAAGTTACCGTTCATCAAACTACTGGGGCTTTTAGGAAATTATTAACACGAATGGTTAAACAAAGAGATCTTTATACAATTGAGCGCCAGGCACCACCGAATATTTTTCCAGATCAGTAATCCCTTCTGCTGCCAGTACTTCTTCATCTATAAAAGTATTACCCGTGCAAGTGGTTGAAGGCTTAGATAAAATATAGTAAGCAGCATCTGCAATTATATCAACGGTCCGGCTCATCTTCATCAGCATTTCGCCACCCAATAAATTATTTACCGCCGCAGTGGCAATTGTTGTACGTGGCCAAAGTGCGTTGGCCGCAATATTGTATTTTTTCAGCTCCGCTGATAAACCCAGGGCGATCATGCTCATATCATATTTACTGATGGTATAGGCCAGGTGATTTTCAAACCATTTAAGATCCATATTAAGTGGGGGAGATAAATTTAAAATATGAGCATTGGTTCCTTTTTTTAAATGTGGAATACATGCACGGCTCATCATAAAAGTTCCCCTAACATTTATATCGTACATCAGATCAAAGCGCTTGGGTTCGGTTTGTTCGGTAGGCGTAAGGTTAATGGCCGATGCATTATTGATCAGTATATCAATCCCACCAAATTTTTCAACAGTTTTATCAACTACATTTTGAATTTGTTCTTCAAAACGAATATCACATTGCACTGCCAATGCCTTACCTCCTGCAGCTTCCATTTCGGCGGCTGCAGAAAAAATGGTACCCCCCAGTTTAGGGTTTTCTTCCACGCTTTTAGAAGCAATAACAATATTAGCACCTTCCTTTGCTAACCGCAATCCTATTGCCTTACCAATACCACGGGAGGCGCCTGTGATAATAACTGTTTTGTTTTGAAACGACATAGTAGCTGTTTTATCAAATGTAATTAAAGCGATCTGCAAAAACTATTTCCATTCTATATTCCGGGGCCCTATACCCTTTTATTGAAACTGCTTTTGTAATAAAACTTCGGATTTAATTTAAAACAGCCTCGTGGGTAATATTGGTGTTTAGTAATTTAGAGATGATGCAATTGGTTTTTGCATCTGCCACTATGGTATCAAACTGTTCCTGGTTAATACCGGGTACTTTTGCTTTTACATTCAGGTGCGATTCGGTAATGGCTCCATCTGCTACAGTAATATCACAACGGGTTTCTATTTCATCTGCCGTAAAACCTGCTGCATTTAGAAGAAAGCTGATCTTCATGGTAAAGCATCCTGCATGTGCAGCTGCTACCAACTCTTCGGGATTTGTACCCACACCTTCTGCAAATCGTGAATTATAAGAATACTGTGTTTTATTCAAGGTTGTGCTTTGTGTGGTCAGGTTACCGGAACCTTCTTTTCCTGTACCGTTCCAAACGGCTGTTGCGTTACGTTTCATTGTTTTGATTTTTTAATGATGATTTTGATTTTCGTTCTAATTTTTGTGGTATTATAAAAAGTGCCAGCACGATGATAAAGATAATATAACAAATCTTAACCGAGTAGGATGCAATAAGGATGGCAGCAAAATTCAATAAGATAGCAATTAGATTTTTTGTAAGGCCATCTTTAATGGAGTGAATGGATAAGCTCTCATCAACCAGCATAGCTTTAAAATAACTGTACCGCCTAACAATATATGCGGCAAGCGAAGCCATCATTAAAACAAAGGCAAGGCTCATAACAGCCAATGGTATATCCGGATGATCTCCTACCATTGCTGTTGGAAAAGGAATGATGGTTATCCAGAACAACAAATGAATATTGTACCAGAGTAATTTTCCGTTGGCTTCTTTAAGGGTATGAAATAATTGGTGATGATTTACCCAAAATACAGCAACAAATAAAAAGCTAAAAACAAAACTTATAAAGTGTGGCGATAACTTTAATAATTCCCCGAAGTTTTGTTCAAGACTGGCTTCGGCTGTAAATTTTGGATCTTTAAACTGGAAGGCCAGCAAGGTAATTACTATTGCAAAAACGCCATCGCTGAATGCTTCGATGCGGCTGGTGGATACAGTAAAGATCCGATTTATCATGATTAATTATTTTGAAAAATGTTTTGAAAAATATTCTTCATCAAAACCAATAAATATATTGTCGCCATATTCAATAACCGGCCGCTTAATGATACTTGTATTTTCAATCATCAGTTTTATAGCTGCTGCCTGATTGGTAATTTTTTTCTGCTCCGGTAATGATAAACTTCGCCAGGTTGTGCTTTTTTTATTTAGTAAATTTTCCCAGCCTGCCAGTTTACACCAACCGGTTAATTTTTCTTTTGTAATGCCGGATTTTTTATAATCCCAAAACTCAACTTCAATTTTTTGTTTTTTAAACCAGGTTGATGTTTTTTTTATGTTGTCACAGTTCGGAATTCCATACACAATTATAAGCCTCCCCAAACCCCTCCAGGGGAGGGGCCTGACAGCAGTATTAATTTTAATTACAGTTTTCACTTTAGCCATTAAAAATTTTGTTCAAATCATTATTCTCTTCCTGAGCCCTCCCTTCGGGAGGGTTGGGTGGGCCTAATATTCTGGTAATACAGGTTTTGTTTTCATGATGGTTTCTATCTTCTCCATTACTTCCGGTGTAAGTTTTGCAACAACATCCAATGCTTTTAAATTATCAAGCAGCTGCGTTTTCTTTGTTGCGCCCAAAATGGCAGTGCTCACATTCGGGTTTTTGATACACCAGGCAATACTTAACGATGCTGTACTTACACCCAGTTTTGTGGCAAGCTCAGTTAGTTTTTTTACCTTCTTCATTTTATCATCCATCACCCATCTTTCTTTCAGCCAATCAAATCCTTCCAGGGCAAAACGACTGTTTTTAGGAATGCCATTATTATACTTACCTGTTAAAAGCCCCGAAGCCAGGGGGCTCCAGATGGTAGTACCCAGGCCCAGGTTCTTATAAATTTCCAGGTATTCTTTCTCTATTTTTTCCCGCTCAAATAAATTGTATTGTGGCTGCTCCATGGTTGGTCCTATCAGCCTGAATTTTTCGGCAACACGGTGAGCTTCCACAATTTCAACACCACTCCATTCACTGGTGCCCCAGTACATAATTTTTCCCTGCTGAATAAGGTGGTTCATGGCCCAAACCGTTTCTTCAATGGGTGTATTCTTATCGGGGCGGTGGCAAAAGTACAGGTCAAGATAATCTACCTGCAATCTTTGTAAAGCCTCATCGCAGGCTTCGAGCAGGTGCTTGCGGCTACAGCCCGTTTGATTGGGTTTATTGGCTGTGCCCCTCCATCCCCAAAAGGCTTTTGAAGAAACGGTGTAGGAAGTACGGTCCCATTTTTTCTTTTTTAAAACCCGGCCCATCATTTTTTCGCTTTCGCCCAAAGCATAAACTTCAGCATTATCAAAAAAGTTGATGCCTTTATCATAGGCAATGCCCATCAATTCATCGGCAACCTTATCATTGATCTGTTTGCTGAAACTTACCCAGCTGCCAAAAGATAATACACTGACCTGTAAACCTGATTTACCTAAGCGGCGATATTCCATACTCCTGTTTTTTTAAATGAACATAAAGATACTGAATAGCTCATTTTAGTATTCATTAAAATTTTAGCTCCCGGCAATATTGAATGGATAATTATAATACCCAATACTGTTATTTGTTTCAGAAAAGATCAATCTACAGGAAACTGAGAATTGGGAA
Organism: Chitinophagales bacterium; assembly: GCA_038257425.1. Classification (GTDB taxonomy): domain Bacteria; phylum Bacteroidota; class Bacteroidia; order Chitinophagales; family Chitinophagaceae; genus Ferruginibacter. Next base: position 42,515 of record JBBSJI010000009.1, on the reverse strand, counting down.
TTCTCATAACCCCCTGCGATGGATTGAGGATGACCCAGTTTTTAAAATCCTGTGCTGCTTCCATACCGGTTCCGTTAATGATCTCCATTTTACGGCGGATCTTTACAGGCTTATCTGTATAAAATTCTCTGCCTTTGCGGTTTCTGTCCCACCAAAGTTCGTTGCAATATAAAGTGTCTCCAAGTATATTGATCACCCTTACGCTGTCTTTTAAAAAAACTTTGCTTTCCAGTTCATAATATTTACCATACAAAGCATCAAGCCTGCTTTCAACTTCTCCTTTTTCATTAAAAAAATCAACATGCAGTTTTTTGGGAAATTCAACATAGGGATTAGTATCCTGCACCCTAAGCATTAGTGGCGACCGGAGTTTTGCTTTTGCATTGCCTCCCAGCGTGTAATTGATATCGGCATTTTTTATTTCTTCAATACCCAGGTTCTTACTGTTGTAACTGCTGAGTTCTTCATCATTACAGGAATACAGCACTAATACTGCTACAATAAAAACAGCAAGCTGAATAAGCAATAAATATTTTCTGTAAGGGGTATACCCGAGGTTTTTGCTCCAAAAACGAAGGAATATGTTTTGTAACAGTGAAGCCATCAAAATTATTGCAGGTGTTTTAACCAGCCTGAAAAATACATTAATTGTATTTAGGTTTCTGAAACCACCTGGCATTCATAGATACACCAATGCTCAACCTGACTACGTTTTCACGCAGGTTGGTTTGCTTATTGCCCCTGCTGCCAAATTCAAGGCCGGTATTTAAAACCACATTGCCGCCGTAATTGTTACGTTGCCTGATACTGGTTAGCGGCATTCCTGTACCCAATGTAAATCCGTACTCGGGCCTATTTTTATTTACATTGATATAATCAGTGCCGTAATAAAAGCCTGCCCTGTATTTTACAAAACGGAAGTATTTTGTGGTAGAAGTATTTTCTTTTCTTGGGTGATATTGTGCTCCAGCCCTGAAGGTCCAGTTGTTTTGCACCTGGTCTTTTTTGCCATAGTAACGATAGTTTGCCCAGTTACCATATTCAAAATCGGCACCGTACATCCAGTTCAGATCGTGGTATATAAAACCAAAGCCCACTTTTGCAGGAAATTTGATCTGCCCTTTAACATCATTTTCTTCATACACACTATCCAGGCGGTAATAACCACCATTGGGGTCATAAAAAATGGTCTCCCTTATGATATCGGTTTTGGCTTTCAGGTTCTGCTGCATATTACCATACAGGCCAAACCTAAGTACTCTGTGTATCTTGTTGGTCTTTGTATCCTTATCAAGGTCAAGTTCGTACTGTACACCTCCACTCAGGAACAAACCATTAAATGTTGTCCTATTTTCGGAATTGGATAAATAATGAAAAGCACTGTCATTAATGAAAGTAAGTTTAGTACTGTAATCTTTGCTGCCAAACATATAGCCTGCATTAATACCTATACTAAAACCTTTTACCCTTACAGCAGTTCCAAAAAAGGCCATATTAGCGCCACCGCTTCCCTCATAGATCATATTCAGGCTGTCTCCGGTAGCTATACGTTGATTTTTTTCTATCTTATAATTTATTTTAGAAACAGGTTTTAATCCAAAACTCATTGCCCAGTCAATATTTTTCTTCGCCATTTTGGGTGTGGTTAATGGAAAAGCAAGTTGCAGGTAAGAAACATAGGTATTTGCAGAAGTGAATTTCTTTGCAGGATTTGTACTTTTTAAGATGCGGTAACTTATATCTGTGCCTACATCTAAAATAGTAAAGATCCTATTGCTTGCCAAAGATGCCGGGTTTACAAAGTTTATACTTTGCGTTTCAATTTGTTGCTGGCTGGTAGCCACTCCGGCAGCAATACCACCCATACCCCTGGATAATACGTTTCCGGTGGGAATAAGATCGCCTAAACCATATCTTGAATAAGGAGAGTTTTCCTGTGCTGATGCACTCATTTGCAAGCCACAAGCCACAAAAAGTACCATTAAAATTTTAGCCATTGTTAGTTTCGCTGAGTGCATATAATCCTTTAAATAAGAAATAAGGGTCGGCAAATATCTTGTTTTTAAGTTGACCGGCAAAATAGCTTGTATCACCCCCGGTTAAAACGGCGTTAAAGTTCCCGTATTTACGGGCATATTCATTGATAAATCCATCAATTTCATAGGTAATTCCTGCTATTACGCCACTTTGTATATTTGTCTTGGTATCGTAGCCTATTAAAGGAAAATTCCATTCTTTTTGTACTAATGGCAGCTTTGCAGTAAAAACCTGCATGGCTTTAAAACGCATTTCCATGCCCGGAGAAATGCTCCCTCCAATGAACTCGTTATACTGGTTTATAAAATTGTAGGTGATGCAGCTGCCTAAAGCAATCACCAGGTTATTTTTACCGGGATAAAAATGAACCGCTGCTGCAGAAAGCGCCAGCCTGTCGGCTCCAATAGTTTCGGGTTTGCCAACAGGAGTTGTAAAATTTGCTTTGGTAAGATGTGAGAGTTTATGAAATTTAGTTTTTGCTGCAAGCAGGTTTTCAATTTCAATATTATGCTCAATTACAGAAGACAGAATTGCTTTTTGTGGGGCATGATCAATTAATAATTTTTCAATGGTTGCTGTTTCGTCATTGGGTAAAATCATTTCTGATGAAAAATTTTCATTTTCAAAAATGGCCGCTTTTAAGCGGGTGTTCCCAAAATCGAAGCAGATGGTTTTTATCATAAATGTTAGTTTAGGTGTTTAGCGTTTAGAAAGTTTAAGGAAGTTTAGCATAAATCCTACTGAACTAAACCTTCTAAACTTTCTACACTTAATTCAATCCTTTCAGGTTTTTAAAATGCCCGTTCAGTTTTACTTTTTCTTTAAGCATTTCCATTTCGGCCTGTACAGGAATTACTTTGGTAAGATGTCGTTTTAAATATTCCTGCCTTTGCAATTCATGTAACAACTCCAGCAATTCATATTCTTCCTGCAGCGACATGCCGGCATGGTGTGCCACATCATAACTCCATAAAAACTCATCTGCTTTAGCAAATATTTTTTCTATGTTAAGCAGTTTATGTAGCTCTTTAATTCCCTTTACAATACCCTGCATTAAAACCGGATTTCCTTTTTCATTGTTTTCCGGATAGTTCACTATTGCACCACTGTATAATTTATCAGGTAGTTCATTAATAATTTCCAGCATTCTGAATACCTGCAGGCCTTCTGTTTTAATGTCCATTTTTCCATCATCATAAACCTGGCTAATTTCTTTTACCTGCACCAGCGTACCCATTTCATTTATCTTATCATCCACCACTGCAGGGATACCGAAGGGTTTTTTAGTTTCAAAACTTTCTGTGATCAGTTGTTTGTACCGGGGTTCAAAAATATGCAGGTTAAGCTGTTCACCGGGGTAAACAACAATTGCTAAAGGAAATATGGGAATAAAATTTGTCACAGGATATAATTAATTTTTAGGTTCTTTATCAATTAACGCTTTAAGGTAACCATATTTTAAAAAAGTATAGCGGGCTGTTGTTCTTGCAATAATAAAACCTGCTGCACCATCCAAAAACCCAAGCCGGAAAATATAGTGTTGTATAAAAGCAAACAACGGCGAAAAATATTGTTTAAAGAAATTCGTTTTTTTTCCTGCTGCTGCATACTTATTTGCATTCATACGGGCATATTGGTCTGTTTTGGCTTCATACTCCTCCATGCTCTGCACGGTATAATGCAGGATATTGCCTTTGAGTTTTGTTACCTTAACTCCTTCAGGAAATACCAGGTTCTCATGCACAGCCACATTATTCCAATGTATTTTTTTGCGATTGAAAAGGCGGATATGCCAATCAAAACCCCACTCACCAAAACGTATCCATTTATTGCAAAAGAAATTTTTAAAGCGGATGTCAAAAACTTCCTCCTCATTGGTCAATACAAGTTGCAAAAGGCTCTGTTGCAATTCGGCATCAATAGCTTCATCGGCATCAAGGCTCAATATCCAGTCATATTTTGCAGCATCGATCCCTTTATTTTTATTAACCCCATAACCCTGCCAATCTGTTTCAATTACCCTGCCATTATATTTTTTACAGATCAATACCGTATCATCTGTACTGCCGCTGTCAACAATTACAATATCGTCGGTAATTGCTTTCAAACTTTCCAAAGTATTGGCAATGATATGTGCTTCATTTTTAGTGATGATAACAACCGAGATATTCATCCTGCAAAGAAACAATAAAAATCAGCATGAACATTTTCATCTGTCATTTCGAACGAAGTGAGAAATCTTATTTGGTATTTGAAATTAGAAAATTGAAATTTGTTTAATGTGGCATCAACAGTTAAATGAAATTAAAGGCGGTAACCGTAAAACACTGGCCCGCTGTATTTCTTATATTGAAAATGAAGTTGCGGGCTATGAAGACCTTTTGCAGCAATTGCCTCCTTCCGCCACACCCATTATTGGAATAACCGGACCACCTGGTGCCGGCAAAAGTACGCTCACAGATGCTTTGATAGGCCTGCTGGTTAATGAAGGGAAATCGGTTGGCGTGATCTGTGTTGACCCTTCCTCGCCATTTAATTTAGGTGCACTGCTCGGTGACCGTATCCGGATGAGTGAATGGTACAATAACCCAAAAGTTTTTATACGCTCATTGGCCACACGGGGTTCGTTAGGCGGTTTGCATCCAAAAATTATAGAGATAAGCGATTTGATGAAACTGGCAGCCTTTAATTATATTATTGTAGAAACCGTTGGTGTAGGGCAAAGTGAAATTGAAATTGCCGGGCTTGCTGATACTACCATTGTTGTAGTTGTACCGGAAGCCGGTGATGAAGTGCAGACCATGAAAGCCGGATTGATGGAGATAGCCGATGTATTTGTAGTAAATAAAGCCGACAGGCCCGATGCTGATCTATTTGTAAAGAATTTGAGACTGATGCTGGCTCCTGCTTTTCATAATCATACCATGCCGGTGCCGGTAATAAAAACCATTGCATCACAAAAAGAAGGTATTGCTGAGCTGTTGAAAGCAATACAGGATTCTTTGCTTCAGCAAAAAGATAAAGACAAACGATTCTGGCTGCTGACAGAAAAAGCTTATTATCTTATTCAACAGAATCGGATGCAGGACATGGACAAAGCAGATTTAAAAAACAGCATTAAAAACGCAGGAGATGATTTTAACCTGTACCGTTTTATACAAAATTATCGGTAAGCGTAATGGGAAGTTTTTAAATTCTATATTTTATTTTGTTCCTGCTCCTCAAATTTTTTATTCCCCTTCCACCATCGGTATGCAATAAAACCCACTATGGCAAATGGAGCCATCATTAAATATAAAATGGCAGAGTTCATTCCCTGGGCAGGTTTTTCCCCCATCTGCATAGATGTTTTGGTACATACAGCACATTGTGCCTGCATTGTATAAGAGATACACAATGCAATAACCAATAAAACAGATATGTAAAGGATTTTTTTCATTTAAGAAGGCAAAGTTAAGTCAGTACAGGTTACCGAAAACAACTGTTTAACAGAAATTAACGATTTAATTTGTTGAAAAAACTAAAGATGGTTTTAATTTGCATCAAACAAAATTGATTTATGTTGAAAAGAGTTTTACTTTTTTTCATTTTCCTGTTTTTTTTTACTGCCAGCCAGGCTCAAATGAATAATGCAGTTGCATTTTACAAAGCGGGTATGGAGCATAAGAAAAACTATAAATTTTCAGAAGCCTTAGTTGCTTTTAGCCAGGCCACTTCACTCAATAAAAAAATGGATTCTGCCTATTATGAAATGGGCAATATCTATAGCGGAAGCGGCAATGCCGATATGGCAATAGGTAATTATAAAAAAACGCTGGCTGTTAATCCCCGTTTTGTAAATGCCCTAATAAACACCGGCAAAGCTTACAGAGATATTAAAGTGAATTTAGATTCTGCCCTGTTCTTTTTTTATGCTGCACTTAAACTCGACAGCACAAATAAAGAGTTGTTTTATTCTTTAGCATGGACCCACAATGCAAGGAAAGAATATGAACAGGCTATTCCTTATGCAATAAAAGCGCTGGAAATTGATAATACCTACAAGTCAGCCTATGGCGAACTGGGACATGCATATCGGGCAGACAAAAAATTTGCTGAGGCCATAGAGCAGTTCAAAAAAAACCTGGCAGTTTCTGTAGTGGATGTTGCCCTGCTTTATTCAGGCTATTGTTATACCGAGTTGAACAATAAAGAAGGGGCCCTGCAGATGTATGAAGAACTTAAAAAGCTAAATGAAAGAATGGCCGGTGCATTGAAAAAGAAGATTGATACTATGCAATAGCCCTTGTTCTAAATCAACTTACCAGTCCCTCAAAAATACCATATAATATACCCAATTCACGGTATTGCAAAAGCTGGTTTGCCTTATTAATTTGTGTTAAAATAATTTTATATGTACAGAAATTTAATAACAACAGCGGTTTGTTTTCTTATCATCAGTTCAGCATCAGCCCAAACCACCAAAACAGCAAAGGATTATTATAATGACGGTATAAAACTGCAGGATACAGAAAAATATACAGAAGCTCTGGCAGCCTTTAAAAAAGCTATTGCAAAAAATCCCAATTACAAAGAGGCCATATACAACGCCGGCTGGACAAGTAATGAATTAAAAAAATATAGTGAAGCGCTTACCTACCTGCAAAAAGCCAGGCTGCTGTGGCCGGATGAACCAAAAGTACATCTTGAGCTGGGGTATGCTTATGAGAATTTAAAGAAAAAAACAGAGGCCATTGAATGTTATAATAAATGTCTGGCACTTGATGATGAGTATTCTCTTGCATATAAATACCTGGGTATTATTTACTATGATAATTACGAGTATAAAAATGCACTGGAAAACCTGAATGCCTATATAGACCTAAAGCCTGATACTGATGATGATTATGTTTATTTCAGGAAAGCTGTATCAGAAAATGAACTGGGCCTTTATACTGATGCTTTAACTTCAATTGCTAAAGCAAATGATCTAAAACCCAACAGCGTTAAATTTTTAAATGAGCTTGGCTACACTCATTATATGTTACAAAACACAGATGATGCCTTAAAGTACTATGAGAAAGCCCTCATGATTGACCCAAAATCGCTGACCGCCCTTAATGGTCGGGCAGACGTATACAGGAAACTTAAAAAAAATACAACAGAAGCTATAAGGCTTTACAATAAAACACTAGATATAGATCCTAAAAACCTGAAAGCAAATTACTGGATAGGCTGGTGCTATAATGAACTGGGTAAACATAACGATGCCGTTCCCTACCTGAAAAAAGTAATTGCAATAGATGATCAATATGTATCGGCCTATACCGAACTGGGCTATTGTGATTATGCTTTAAAAAATTATGACGATGCGCTTATAAATTTTAAAAAGGCTTTTGCTATTGAAAAGACAGAGCTTAATATGTACTATACCGGTTTATGTTACATAGGTAAAAAAGATAAGCAGGCTGCTTTAAAAATGATGAACGATCTAAAAGCATTGAGTTCGGATTATGCAGATGACCTACAGAAATCTATTGATAAGATGTGATCAGGTCTTTACTTCAGATGCTAATGCAGCATGGTGAAAATTTTTCTGCAAAATAAATAGGGTTCAGTAAATTTAACATGCAGCAAATTCATAGCTCATGTTTGCACTAATCCGAATGCTGCCTGCGCTTCTTTCCAAAATCTGTGATAGCAGGATTTAGTATATTGCAGATATGAAAAAAATTCTGGTAGATATGAATCGCCTGGGGAAAAATAAATTCAACGGTTTGTATGTTTACTGTTACCATCTGGCAAGCTGTCTGAAAAATACCCAGCCTGAAAACACGGAATTATATTATTATTTACCTAAAAAATTATTTGGTTTATTTGGTGATAAGGTAAAATACATTGCACATAAATCAATTGATAAATTTTTCCATCGTAAGGCAATGGGTTTTGATATCTGGCACAGCACTACCACACTTTCGTGGTACATGCCTGCCGATAAAAAAACAAAATTCATTTTTACACTGCATGATATTAATTTCCTGATAGAAACCCCTGAAAGAAAAAAAAGCAATCAGCGATATTTGAAATTGATACAAAAACGTATCAACCGTGCTGATCACATCATTGCCATTTCATCTTTTGCACTCGGGCAGGCAAAGCTATACCTGAACCTTGGAAATAAACCTACTTCGGTAATTTACCCTGGGTGTAGTTTTATTACAGAAAAACCTGAAGAAAAAGTACCGGCTTATGTCCCTAAAAGACCTTTCCTGTTTTCAATCGGACTCATACAAAAAAGAAAAAATTTTCATGTAATAATTCCCTTGCTTCAGAACAACGATTACGAATACATAATAGCAGGAATAGATGCTTTTGACTACAAGCAAACCATTATCCTTGAAGCAGAAAAGTATGGTGTGCTTGACCGTATTAAATTTACCGGCCCGGTTTCCGAAGGCGAAAAAGCATGGTATTATAAATCTTGTGTTGCCTTTATGTTTCCATCGGTTGCAGAAGGTTTTGGGTTACCCATTGTAGAAGCCATGTATTATGGCAAACCCGTTTTTTTAAGCAGGGAGACAAGTCTTCCTGAAATTGGTGGGGAATCTGCTTATTATTTCAACAGTTTTGATGCAGCAGATGTAAACCAAAACTTTTCAGAATGTATGTTACATTATGCAACACATCAACCGCAGGAAAAAATAAAACAGCAGGCAATGCAGTTTACTTTTAACAAAATGACAGAAAATATTCTGAACGTTTATAAATCCTTTTAAGTGTTGATGAACCCGCTTATTTCAATTGTTTTATGTACTTATAACGGAGCTGTTTTTTTGAAAGAACAACTGGAATCACTCTTAGCACAATCCTATCCCAATTTTGAGATCATCATTTGCGATGATGCTTCTTCAGACAGTACAATTCAATTACTGGCCGGTTATGAAACAAATGAACACATTCATATTTGCTACAACAAGGAGAACAGAGGTCTTACCAATAATATTGAACTGGCGTTAGGTTTTTGCAAAGGTGAATTCATCGCCTTTTGCGACCAGGATGATATTTGGATAAACGATAAACTGGAAATTTTATACCATTCAATAAAAGATGATGTATTAATTTATTCCGACTCTGAGCTTATTGATGAGGATGGAAAAAACATGAATATCAGGTTATCCCAATTACGGCATATGCACACGGGAAACAACAACCTGGGTTTTGTATTCAGTAATTGTGTTTGGGGACATACCATTCTTATCCGGTCTATTTTACTGGAAAATATTTTACCCATTCCGGCCAATGTTCCTCACGACAGCTGGTCGGGTTTTGTTGGTGCTTCGGTTAAAAGAATAAAATATATTGATCAGCCACTGAATTTTTACCGCCAGCATCAGAATACCGTTACCAGCACATTACCGGCTGCAAAATATATTCCCAATAAAATAAAAAAACAGAAGGAGTATCGAAAGACCTTAAACTGGATCAAAGCGCTGGCTTCATTCAGGCAGAATCCGAATAAGGAAGTCTTTATTGAGCTATTAACTCTTTTCGTAAAAAAAGAAAATAAAAAATTTGTATGGCCGTTGTTTGTTTTTCTGTTAAAACACCATGCTACTTTATTTGCCTTCTCAAAAAAAAGCTCATTTAGCAAGTTAAATGAAATGAGAAAACTATCGAGGGGAATAGATCTCAATGGGCTGTAAATGTGGTGAGATAAGGTTTTAATATTTTTATTTATTTCTGGCTTGCCTGTCATAAAAGCTAAATCGCTCCTGCGCTTTTTGTAAAGGACTCTTAATTAATTTCAATAAATACATTGAAAAAATAACAGGTGCAAATAAAAACCTTTTTATGTCCCTGTCGTACTTGGATTTAATGTATCCAAGTTTTACCAAATGCTCTAAAAAAATTCCTGAGTGTTTTTTTAAAATATATTCATGGTCCTGTACATATTTTGTTTTATCGGAAAATCCTGTTATTACTGAATTCTTTTCAATACGGTAATAATACAATCGCTCTTTAATAAAATGAAATTTAAACCCGTTGGAATAAGCATTTATCCAAAACTCCCAGTCTTCATGGCCATAATTAGGCAAGGCCTCATCATAGCCTCCGTTTTTTATCCAAACATCCTTGTTATATACAGAACAGGTATCAATATAATTATTCTGAACAATTTTCATAATATCAAATGGGGCAGTAGAATATCTTTCCTGGCCTTTAGCATCTTCTCCAAAAAAATGAGGCATGGCAAACACTATACTATAAACTCCTTGTTCTAAAACAGGAATGCTTTTATTAATATATTCAGGGCTTATTTTATTATCTGCATCCAATGGTAAAATATATTTTCCGGTGGCCATTTTAATACCGGTATTTCTGGCGGCAGATGGCCCCTTATTGGATTGATGTATTACCTGGTAATTCTGTTTACTTAATGTTTCTAATTTGTTTATGGTATTTATATCAGTTGAGCCATCGTTTACAATAATAATTTCAAAAGGGTAGTTTATTTTTTTTGTATCCAGGCTATCTATGGCATCCTGAATAAAATGCCCCTGGTTAAAGCAGGGAATAATAATAGATATTTTTTCAGCGTTCATAATTGCATTTGTTTAAAAATCATCTTAAGGTTAATTAAATTTTGTTTTTCTGTTCCGGATTGGCAAAAGGTCCTTAAAATTATGGAAGAAAAAAAATAAAAGGCATGAAGACTCCATTTATTCCAATACATCACCGGCCAAACTAAAGCTATTCCGCATACATTAATATCAAGCTTCCTAACCGAACAGCAGTTGTAGTAACTACTGCAGCTATTTTTATTTTTATTAAGTTTTAAAAGCAACCATTTTAAAAAAAATTAAACCAACCTTAAAATATTATCTGGTAAATTTGTACGGGTCATTTACCAAAGTCCTCCTTAAAAGATCATATCATGCTGCTGAAATTTTTAAAAAGAAAGATCAAAAAAACTTTACCTTCCTATAAACATGCCAAAACATCCTTTTCTCAGGAAGGTGAGGATATGATCATCAACCGGTTTTTTGAACACAAAAAAAAAGGATTTTATGTAGATGTGGGCGCACATCATCCTTTCAGGTTTTCAAACACCTGTTTCTTTTATAAAAAAGGCTGGACCGGTATTAATATTGACCCCCTGCCCACAGCTGCCCCCCTGTTTAATAAATACAGGAAAAGAGACATTAATATTCAGAAAGGCGTTTCATTAAAAGAAGAACCATTATTGTATTATGCCTTTAATGAGCCCGCATATAACACATTTAATGAAGCCAAGGCCAATGAATATGTAAATGCAAAACTGGTATCACCTGATGTACGAAAGATAAAAATTGATACGGTTCCCCTGCGGAAGATACTTGATGAACATGTAGCCCCGGGAACTACCATAGACTTTTTAACCATTGATACCGAGGGTTTGGAAATGGAAGTATTAAGGTCAAATGATTGGGAGAAATATCAACCCACCATCATTATACTTGAATCACATATCATTGAAATAGAAAAATATTTAAACTCAGAGCTTGACTTATTTATGAAGAATCTGGGTTACACATTGGTTGGAAAAAGCTATTACTCTTATTTCTATAAAAAAAAATAGCTGCTCAGCGAAGCATCTTAAATCTTTCTTCCGTCTTTTTAACAGGGTTTTTATTTCTTTCCGTTTGTATGTTTCCTGTATATATGTCATGATTAAAACAGGGCATCTTCATCTATAACAAACAGTTTTATAAATTAATAATCTAAATATTAGTACAACATAATTCTCCATATTTTTTCCAGGCACCATATATAAGCAAAAAGCCAGAAAATATTTTCTGGCTTAATTCATATAAAATTCCTGATTGCGGTTAAGCCGGTTCGCTCTTCATCTGCTTCGATGCCCTGGAACGTTCGTTCTCATCCAGTATCACCTTACGCATACGAATGCTTTTTGGGGTTACTTCAATACACTCATCCTGCTGAATATACTCCATACACTCTTCTAAAGTCATCATGATCTTTGGTGCAGCTTTGCTGGCATCATCACTACCACTTGCACGATGGTTGGTTAATTTTTTAGGCTCTGTTGCATTTACATTTAAGTCTCCTGGTTTAATATGCTCAGCAATGATCTGGCCTGCATAAACCTCTTCTCCCGGGTCAACAAAAAATCTTCCCCTGTCCTGTAATTTATCAATGGAATAACCGGTAGTTTTTTCCATATTCTTTGATAATAAAACACCATTACTTCTGCCGGGAATATTTCCTTTCCATGGGCGGTAATCAGTAAAGCGATGAGCCATTACAGCCTCTCCTGCTGTATTGGTAAGCATATTACTACGCAGCCCTATTAATCCTCTTGAAGGAATATCAAATTCTAAATGCTGCATTTCACCTTTACTTTCCATTACCAGCATTTCACCTTTACGTTGGGTAACCAGGTCAATTACTTTACCACTGAATTCAGCAGGTACATCAACTACCAGTGTTTCATATGGCTCACATTTCTTACCATCAATTTCTTTTACTAAAACCTGTGGATTACCAACGGTCAACTCAAAACCTTCCCTACGCATGGTTTCTATCAATATCCCCAGATGTAAGATGCCACGGCCATACACAAGGAAACTATCTGCACTATCTGAATCTTCAACACGCAATGCCAGGTTCTTTTCTGTTTCTTTCATCAGCCTGTCTCTCAAGTGGCGTGAGGTTACAAATTTTCCTTCACGGCCAAAGAAAGGTGAGTTGTTAATGCTGAACATCATACTCATTGTTGGTTCATCTACACTGATGACCGGTAATGCTTCCGGGAATTCTACATCACAAATCGTATCTCCAATATTAAATTCATCCAAACCAACTATCGCACAAATATCGCCTGCACTTACTTCAGTAGCTTTCTTTTTGCCAAGTGCTTCAAAAGTATACAGTTCCTTTACTTTCATTTTTTTAATGCCGCCATCTGCCTGCACCAATGCGATCTGCTGTCCTTCTCTCACTGTACCTCTCGCAACTTTACCAACCGCTATTCTTCCTAAAAAAGAAGAGTAATCAAGCGATGTGATCTGCATTTGTGTAGTACCCTCATTTACTTTTGGTTCAGGTACATGCTCTAAAATAGCATCCAGCAATGGGAAGATATTATCTGTTTCTGTTAATGAAGTATTCATCCAGCCCTGCTTACTGCTTCCGTAAATGGTTGGGAAATCCAACTGCTCTTCTGTTGCATCCAGGTTAAAGAATAATTCAAAAACTGCATCATGCACTTCATCAGGCCTGCAGTTTGGTTTATCAACCTTATTGATAACCACGATGGGGTGTAAACCCAATTGCAAAGCTTTCTGCAATACAAAACGTGTTTGTGGCATCGGGCCTTCAAAAGCATCTACTAACAACAAAACACCATCAGCCATTTTTAATACACGCTCTACCTCACCACCAAAGTCACTGTGACCCGGGGTATCAATAACATTAATCTTAATGTCCTTATAAATTACTGAAACGTTCTTACTGAAAATAGTGATCCCTCTTTCCCTTTCCAGGTCGTTATTATCCATGATCAACTCACCTGTTTCCTGGTTATCACGAAAAATATTAGTGCTGTGCAGGATCTTATCTACCAATGTTGTTTTACCGTGATCTACGTGGGCAATGATCGCAATATTTCTTATATTCATTATATGGAGCTTTTAGCTGCTTAACGCTTAACTTATAGTAGTTCACAATAGCCGTGCCTAATAGTTAAATGCCAGTTGCTGTTTTTAAGGGCGCAAAGGTAGGCTAAATAGGCCGGAAAGCAAGGTTATATGAGAATTAACATGGCAAAAGATGAGTTTTACCTGACGGGCTAAACTATGTAACTTTAGAAATCTTCATTTCTAACTTAAAAAACACTCATGCAAAAGCATTGGTCACGCCGTGATGCTATCCGTGCCCTTGGACTTTCCCTGGGATCAGCAACCTTACCTTTTTCCAGTTGGGCGGTAGATGAAAATCAACATCCCATTTTATTACCAGATAAAAAGATCAGTTTAGATAAACCAATTACCGCCATCACCTGCGGTGCCGGTAACAGGGGCAATGTGTATGGAGGTTATGCAACGCAATATCCCGATCAACTGGATATTGTTGGCGTTGCCGAACCAATTACTATACGTAATGAGCGTTACTGCGACAAACACAAAATCAGCCCAGAGAACAGTTTTGTTACCTGGGAAGATATTTTTAAAAGACCAAAATTTGCCGATGCAATAATTATAACTACGCCCGATAATTTACATTACGGCCCTTGCATGAAAGCATTGGCTATGGGTTATGATGTGCTGCTGGAAAAACCCATATCGCCCAGTGAAAAAGAATGCCGGGAAATTTTATCGCTTGCGAAAAAGACCGGAAGAATTGTTGCTGTCTGTCACGTACTGCGGTACGCACCATACTTTGTAAAACTCCGGGAGATTATGCAAAGTGGGGTTTTGGGAGAAATTGTAAGCATCCAGCACCTGGAACCCATTGAACATAAACACATGAGCCATTCGTACGTAAGAGGTAATTGGCACAACAGCAAAACAACAACTCCAATTATTCTGGCAAAGTCCTGTCATGACCTTGATATATTGAGGTGGATGATTGGTAAACCCTGTACCCATATTCAGGCTTTTGGCAGCCTGCAATGGTTTACTCAAAAAAATGCACCGGAAGGAAGTACCGCCCGATGTGCAGATGGTTGTAAAGTTGAATCGTCATGCCCGTATTCAGCTTTGGAAATTTATTACCGTAAACGACAACGCAATTATGTTTTTGATCTACCCGAAGATAAAAGCAAACAGGCCGATTATGTGTTAGAGCAATTAAAAACCACCAACTATGGCCGTTGTGTTTATCGTACTAATAATGACCAACCCGATCATTATACGGCTAATATTTTATTCGATGGCGGATTGACAGCTGCTTTTTCCATGGAGGCATTCACCTCTTATGAGGGACGTAGGACAAGAATTATGGGAAGCCTTGGCGATATTGTTGGTGACATGAACACTTTTACAATGACCGATTTTTTAACTGGCAAAAAAACCGAATGGAAGCAAAATACCGACGGGCATGGTGGCGGCGACTGGAGGCTGGTAACCGATTGGATCAATGCTGTTTCTAAAAATGATCCGGCTTTACTGACATCAACCATTGATGCGTCGATAGAAAGCCATGTAATGGGATTTATGGCAGAAAAAAGCAGGCTGAGTAAAAAAGTGATGAAGGTTAATTTGTGAGGGTGCATTATTTTAACAATAACCAACTTTAACGAGGCTGTATATTTACAGTCCGTTTTTTATTATGGAAAAGAAGAAAGTTTTCGTACCTAATTTATTTGTTTGCATACTGATGGATATCATTGGCATGGCAACATATATTTTTCCAGCTTTGGGAGAAATAGCCGATGTAGCCTGGGCGCCCATCTCTGCTTTTATTTTTTATTTTATGTTTGGCGGAAGATTTGGAATGATTGGTGGCGTATTAAATTTTCTGGAAGAGATTATTCCGTTTACCGATATCATTCCATCCTTTACCATCGCCTGGTTTATCCGTAAACATGAAGCGGATAAATTGCTGAAAAATAAATAGCCTGGTCTTTAGTAAATTGCATAACTAATTATGCCTTTTCAACTTCAAGCACCATATTCACCTGCCGGCGATCAGCCAGAAGCTATTGATCAACTTACCGAAGGTATTTTGAACGGAGAACGATACCAGACATTACTGGGTGTTACCGGTAGCGGTAAAACATATACCATGGCCAATGTTATACAGAATGTACAAAAGCCTACACTGGTGATCACCCATAATAAAACACTGGTAGCACAATTGTATGGGGAGTTCAAACAGTTCTTTCCTGATAATGCAGTAGGCTATTTTGTTTCGTATTACGATTATTATCAGCCCGAGGCTTATATGCCTGTAAGCAATACCTACATCGAAAAAGACCTGAGCATTAATGAAGAGCTGGATAAGCTGCGCCTGCAGGCAACGGCACAATTATTAAGCGGTCGCAGAGATATCATTATTGTTGCCAGTGTAAGCTGCATTTATGGTATGGGTAATCCTACTGATTATGAAAATGGGATCATCAGGATACAGCAGAACCAGGTGATCTCCCGCCAGGGTTTTTTACATGCGCTGGTAAATTCTTTATACAACAGGAGTGAAGGTGATTTTACAAGAGGAACCTTCCGGGTTAAAGGTGATACCATCGATATTAATCTGCCCTATGTTGATTTTGGTTACCGCATTACTTTTTTTGGCGACGAGATAGAGACAATCGAAACGCTGGAACTTAGCAGTGGCAAGCGTATTAGTAGTGTAGATCATGCAGCCATCTTCCCGGCAAATTTATATGTGGCTCCAAAAGATGTTTTACAGCAGGTAATACATGAGATACAGGATGAAGTGGCTGCACAGGAAACCTATTATAAAAATTCAGGAAAATATATTGAAGCACAACGCATAAGTGAACGGGTTAATTACGACCTGGAAATGATACGTGAACTGGGCTATTGTAATGGCATTGAAAATTACTCCCGGTTTTTTGACCGGAGGAAACCAGGTACAAGGCCTTTTTGCCTGCTCGATTATTTTCCAAAGGATTTTATTTGTATTGTGGATGAGAGTCACCAGACCATTCCGCAGGTAAGTGGTATGTATGGTGGCGACAGGAGCCGTAAACTGGTTTTGGTTGATTATGGTTTTCGCTTGCCATCGGCATTAGATAACCGGCCACTTAATTTTCATGAATTTGAAAGCCTGCTTAACCAGACAGTGTATGTTTCGGCCACTCCGGGTGAATATGAACTGGAAAAATGCGGAGGCGTTGTTGTTGAGCAGGTGGTAAGGCCTACAGGCTTATTGGACCCGCCGATTGAAGTAAGGCCTTCTGTAAACCAGATAGATGACCTGCTTGATGAGATTGATAAAAGAATTACTAAAGGTGATCGTGTTTTAGTTACTACCCTAACTAAACGTATGGCCGAAGAAATGGACAAGTACCTGCACCGCATCAACATCAAAAGCAAATACATACACAGCGAAGTAGATACACTGGAAAGAATTGAAATACTCAGGGAACTGCGTCTGGGAGTTATTGATGTTTTGGTTGGCGTTAATTTATTAAGAGAGGGTTTGGACCTGCCGGAAGTTTCGCTGGTAGCCATACTGGATGCAGATAAAGAAGGTTTTTTACGTAATGAGAAAAGCCTTACCCAGACTGCTGGTCGTGCTGCCCGTAATGTTGATGGGCTGGTAATTTTTTATGCTGATAAGATGACCGACAGCATGCAACGCACCATTGATGAAACAAACCGCCGCAGGGAAAAGCAGGTGGCATTCAACATTGAGCATAATATAACACCAACTACCATCAAAAAAAGTACAGAGCAGATCTTTGCACAGGGATCAGTACTGGATGTTAAGGGCTATGATCCGGCCAATCCATATTCTATAGCACCGGATGAAGAACTGGTAACTGCCGCAGAGGACCAGGCAGTCTATTCAACCATCCCTCAATTAGAAAAAGCCATTGTAAGAATAAAGAAAGACATGAATAAGGCTGCAAAGGACCTGGACTTTATGGAAGCTGCCCGGCTACGGGATGAAATGTTCCGCATGCAGAAGAATCTGGAGGAAATGAAATTGTCCTGACAATTAAAGCCATTGCCGGGAGGGATTTATATGAGGTCATTTTTGTAAACCGTACATATTTCTTTAAAATTATTTGTTATCTTAACCCTCCCTTATCAATTAAATTTAAATCAATATGACTACAATAGCACTCTACAACCTGAAAGGTGGCGTGGGCAAAACGGCCAGTTGTGTAAACTTTGCTTACCTGGCAGCAGCAGATGGTTTTAAAACTTTATTATGGGATATTGACCCCCAGGGTTCTTCTTCCTTCTACTATAAAGCAAAGCCCAAAGTGCATCCCGGCATCAAAAAATTAATTACCAAGGATGCAGACCTGGAGAGTGCCATTATGAGTACCGATTTTGAATTACTTGATGTGATACCGGCCGACAACTCCAGTAAAAGCTTTGATATTATGCTGGATGAAATGAAGGGCAATAAGAACAGGCTGAAATCAATTTTAAAACAATTACAAGGTGAATATGATTTTGTTTTTATTGACTGCCCTCCCGGCTTTAGTGCATTAAGTGAAAATATTTTTAACGCCTCAGATATAGTACTCATGCCGGTTATCCCATCAACCCTATCTATCCGTACTTACAATATGGTAAAAGATTATTTTAAGGAAAAAGACCTGGATATAAGAAAGATGATGTGCTTTTTCACCATGACCGACCTGCGCAAGAACATGCACAACGAGATCATGGAAGAGTTATATAAAGACAAGCGTTTCTTCCAGAATTACATACCTTATTTAAGCGATGTAGAAAAAATGGGCATACACAAAGCCCCTATTATGGAATTTGCCAACAGCAGTTATGCAGCCAGTTGTTACCGGGAGCTGTGGATAGAGATTAAGGAAGGTGTGTTATAATGAACCCTTTAATTTTTATTAATTAGTTTTGCCGCTTATGAAAAGAGAATTAAACAGCTGGTTCAGCCCCGCCCTGCAAAAAGACATGCCTGTTGTAACCTATGGTGATTATGGCACTGCTATTTTATTTGTACCTACTGCAGCTGCAGATTACCTGGAATATGAAAGGTTCCAGATGATGGAAACCCTTGCCCCTTACATTAACGCAGGTAAAATAAAGGTCTTTTCAATAAACAGTATCAATAACGAAAGCTGGCTTAATAAGGAAATGCTGGGTGAGCATAAAGCCATCCGTCAAAATCAGTTCAACGATTATGTTTTTAACGAAGTGGTTCCCTTTATAAAAAACAACACGAGTGCCGAAACACCCATCATTACCTGTGGCGCTTCTTTTGGCGCATTGCATAGCATGAATCTTTTTTTAAAACGTCCCGATCTTATTAATGGCGTTATAGCCATGAGCGGTGTTTATGACCTTACAGAATATACCGATGGTTTTTTTGATGAGCAGGTGTATTTCAACAGCCCCATGCATTATATCCGTAACCTGGAAGATCATTCCTTATTGGAGCAGATCCGCAAAAGTGGCCACATTCATATTTTAACAGGCAGCGGGGCATATGAAGATCCCAATGCATCCAAAGCCTTTGCTGGCTTACTCTACAGCAAGGGAATCAATTACGAGCTCGACGTTTGGGGTGAAGAATGGAAACATGACTGGCCAACCTGGAGGGCTATGTTACCGGTTTATTTTGAGACCCGGTTCTGATCTTTCGGCTCTTCTACACAATAATATGAGGTCTTTTTCAGTTATATAGGTTCCAATACACCTAATAAAATGAAAAGCCCATTACTACTCTTTGGCATTAAATGCTCAGTAATACTTTATTTTGCTGCCTGCACCGGAATTAATGAGTATACCACTGCAGTATCTGCTACGCCTCATGTTACAAAGGGTTCCTGGAAAATAAATTTATTTACCGAGTCTAAAAATGATCAAACCACTGCGTTTGAGGGATATACTTTGACATTTGAACCCACCGGAAAGATAATTGCCAGTAAAAATGGTGAAATAATCACCGGCAACTGGTACGAAGACGATATCATTAAAAAAATAAAAATCAATTTGGATACAAAGGACCCGGCATTGACAAAGCTGAATGATTATTGGAATATTGCTGATATCAGCAATTCTGGGCTTGACCTGAAAAATTCTCAAAATCCATCCACCAGCCGGTTACAATTAACCAGTTTATGATAAAAATTAGTTTTAGTTTTATTTGAGTTACATGATCTTAAAAGCTGTTCACTAAAAACGAACGGCTTTTATGTTTTAATTGCCGATTGTATCTTATAGCTGATTCAACCGGCATATACCAAAGGCCCGTCCGAGCGGTTCATCCGGGCGGGCCCACACACGAATGCTCAAATAAATTTCAGCCTGGCTACGATGCTTATAATGAAATTTAGTTTGGTATAAACCCTTAGATTGGCTCCCACAATTGTTTTACTTTTATGGCATGTCAAAAAAATTATTTCTATTAGATGCTTTTGCACTTGTTTTTCGTGCTTATTATGCACTCATCCGCAATCCACGCATTACCAGTAAAGGCCGCAACACCAACGCACAGTTTGGATTTACCAATACCATTATTGAGCTGATCAAAAATCAGAATCCAACGCATATGGCTGTGTGTTTCGACACCCATGCGCTTACTGAAAGACATACAGATTTTGCTGATTATAAAGCCAACCGTCAGGAAACACCTGAAGATATCCTATCGGCAGTGCCGGATATAAAAAGAATTATTGAAGGCCTCAATATTCCAGTTATTGCCATTGATGGGTATGAAGCCGATGATGTAATTGGTGCTTTAGCAAAAATGGCTGAAAAGGAAGGCTATGAAGTATACATGGTAACACCGGATAAGGATTACGGCCAGTTGGTTTCTGAAAAGATTAAAATTTATAAGCCGCCATACCAGGGTGGCAAATTTGAAATACTGGGACCAAAAGAAGTTTGCGAAAAATGGGATATTGCCAATGTAGGCCAGGTAATTGATATGCTGGGCCTAATGGGCGATGCTGTTGATAATATACCTGGCATTAAAGGTGTTGGCGAAAAAACTGCCGCCAAGCTTTTAAAAGAATATGGCAACCTTGAAAACATTTTAGCCAATGCTGATAATATAAAGGGTTCAATAGGCGAAAAAGTACGTGCCGGTAAAGAGCAGGCCATCATGAGTAAAAAATTAGCTACCATCATACTTAATGTACCGGTTGAATTTCATGAGGAAAATTTTTTAGTAAGGGAAATGAACAAACCGGCTTTAAAGGAAATTTTTGAGGAGCTGGAATTTAAAACCCTTGGTAAAAGAATTTTAGGCGATGATATAGATGGTGCTCCGGAATCATGGAATAATAGTGAAGAAGCCAAGCCTAAGAAACCCGCAACTGCTCAAATGGACCTCTTTGGAAATATTATTGAACAACCTGAAGCAGTTGAATTAAAAATTAAGAATGAAGATGGAATAACCACTGCCGATAAAAATATCAACAACACGCCGCACAACTATTCCCTGGTACAAACCGATGCTGAAATAAATGATCTGGTAAAATATCTATCAGCCTTTGATGAAATTTGCTTTGATACCGAAACCACCGGTATTGATGCAAATGATGCAGAGCTGGTAGGTATGAGTTTCTCCGTAAAGCCTGGTGAAGGATTTTATGTGACCTGCCCGCCTGATAAAGCAGATTGCATTAAACTGTTGAATAATTTTCAACAAGTCTTCAGTGATGCAGGCAAGGTATGGATAGGGCAGAATCTTAAATATGATATGCTCATCCTTAAATGGTATGGATTTGAACTTGCCGGCGAAATATTTGATACGATGCTGGCACACTATGTAATTGAGCCCGAAGGAAAGCGGAGTATGGATGCAATGAGTGAAAAATATTTAGGTTATGCTACAGTTCACATTGAAGAGCTTATTGGTAAAAAAGGCAAAGGCCAGGGTAATATGAGAGATGTTGAGCCCGAAAAAATAAAAGACTATGCGGCAGAAGATGCCGATATCACTTTACAATTAAGAAATGTTTTTCTTCCCCAGCTAAAACAAAAAGAAGTTGAAAAGGTTTTTTATCAAGTAGAAAATCCCTTGGTGAAAGTGCTTACAGCAATGGAGTTTGAAGGGATAAGGATTGATGAAGATTTTTTGAATGAATATTCCAAGGAGCTGGAGAAAGAAGCTAAGATCGCAGAAGAAAGTGTGTATGCCCAGGCCGGTGTGCGTTTTAACCTGGCATCACCAAAACAACTGGGCGAAGTACTGTTTGATAAAATGCAGATAGACCCCAAGGCAAAAAAAACAAAGACCGGGCAATATGCAACCGGTGAAGATGTACTCTTAAAACTGGCCAGTAAAAATAAAATAGTAGATGATATTTTAATTTTCAGGGAGTTTACCAAATTAAAATCAACCTATGTAGATGCGCTGCCATTAATGATCAATAAAAAGACCGGGCGTGTACATACATCCTACGCACAGGCGGTTGCGGTAACCGGCAGGCTCAGCAGCAATAATCCTAACCTGCAGAACATTCCTATCCGGACGGAAAGAGGGAGAGAGATTCGTAAAGCATTTATTCCACGGGATAAGGATCATGTACTCATCTCTGCCGATTATTCTCAAATTGAATTACGCATTGTTGCAGCCATCAGCGGCGATGTAAATATGTGCGAAGCTTTTAAGACCGGGAAAGATATTCATAACGCTACTGCAGCAAAGGTTTTTAATGTAGAAGAAACAGCCGTAACCAAAGAAATGCGATACAAAGCCAAGAGCGTGAACTTTGGAATTATTTACGGGCAGGGGGCATTCGGACTTGCAGAAAATTTAAGTATCAGCCGCACCGAAGCCAAAGAGATCATTGATAATTACAAAAAGCAATTCCCTAACATTCAGAAATATATGGATGATACCATTCATTTTGCACAGGAGCATGGTTATGTGCAAACATTAATGGGCCGCAAGCGCTGGCTAAAAGACATTAACAGCGCCAACTTTACCGTTCGTGCATTTGCTGAACGCAATGCCATCAACTCACCTATACAGGGATCGGCTGCCGATATGATCAAACTGGCAATGATAAAGATCCATGAAGAATTTAGCAAGCATAATTTCAAATCGAAAATGTTGTTACAGGTGCATGATGAACTGGTGTTTGATGCACACCGGTCTGAGATAGAAATTATAAAACCTATCATCCTTAATTGTATGCAAACTGCTTTGCCATTACCTAATGAAGTGCCAACAGATGCAGAACTTGGGATAGGGGAGAATTGGCTGGAGGCGCATTAAAATATTACAAATCAGTAATTACATCAAAGCCTTTAAAGCCAATAAGGAATCAAGTATCTCTTTAATACTTAGCTCATTATCTTTAAGAAATAGTTGGTCTATTTTATTTTTTATTTTCATTTTTTTGACTATTTACTATCAATAGTCAAAAGTATAAAATTTATAATTTTATAGCACTATTCATTCAATTTTAATAGGGCTGATCTAAACTTTTTTTCTATCAGTATATTAATATCCATGACGATGCTGCAGAAGCACTCTCCCTGATCACTATCTTTACTGCATGAAACCAACCTTAATTTATTGTTATGATGCCTACTGCGGCTGGTGCTATGGTTTTAGCCCGGTAATAAAAAAAATTGCTGAAGAATATAAAGACAAACTGGAGATTGAAGTATTAAGCGGCGGGATGATGACCGGCGAAGCAGCCATGCCCATTGAAAAGATCGGCCCGTATATACAAACTGCCTATAAAAGAGTTGAAGAGTTAAGCGGCGTAAAATTTGGTGAAGATTTTTTATGGCATATCAACAACCCCGATAAAAGTGACTGGGTGATGAACTCCGAAAAACCGGCAATTGCATTATGTATTGTAAAAGAATATTACCCGGAGCGGCAACTGGAATTTGCCACCGACCTGCAATATGCATTAAATTACGAAGGCCGTGATCTGGATGATGATGAAGCTTACCGGCACCTGCTGGATAAATACAATTTACAGCCCGAAGCATTTTATACTAAACTGAATGATCCTGAATATAAAGAAATGGCCCATTATGAATTTGCGATAATGAAGCAGTTACAGGTAAATGGCTTCCCAACCGTTTTTCTGCAAACCGGAGAACTGAAATTTGTAATGATAGCAAAAGGCTATACCCCTTATGAAGATGTGAAAGAACGGATTGAAAATGTGCTGAATAAATTGGCTGAATAAATTTTCCGTCAGTCATTGATTCTTCCCATGGTCAGACGGGGACGTCAGACCAAACGCCATTCATCAATTTAGCTTGCATACATAAATCTCAAATTGTATTTTGTAAAAAAATATTTATGAAAAAAATTAGCTTAGCGATTTGTACTGCAGCCTTGCTGCTTTTTTCCTGCAATAACGGAGGAAATGATGATAAGGTAAAAAATGACACTGTTGCCACAACAAAACCGGAAGTAGAAACAGGAACTCCACCTCCTCCGATGGACCAGGCTGCAATGAAGATAACTATGGAAGCCTATGCAACACCAGGTGAAATGCATAAATGGATGGCAAAGTTCAAAGGCTCCTGGGAAGCAAAAGTGATTGGTTTCATGAACCCTTCGAAACCGGATACTTCAAAAGCAACAAATATAGTTAGTATGGCTTTGAATGGCCTTTACCAAACAGGGAGATTTACCGGGAAAATGATGAGCCGTTCGTTTGAAGGACATAGCACAATGGGGTATGATAATGCTAAAAAAATATTTGCAAGCACCTGGATCGATAACCTGGGGAGTGGCATTATTTACATGACCGGCACCTATGATGAAAAAACAAAAACATTGAATTTAAAAGGTTATCAAACCGATCCGATGACCGGGAAAGACAGCGACATCAGGCAGGAAATGACAATGATTGATGATGACTCTTACACGTTGACAATGTATGGTACCGGTATGGATGGAAAAGAAATGAAATTTATGGAAGGGATATTTAAAAGGAAGAAATAAAAAAATTGCCACAAAGTCACGAAGTCACTAAGTTTTGAATATTAGATTTGTTTTACTTCTTGTCTTTGTGGATTTTATATATACAAGGTTTTTGAATTAGCGTTTTAAATTTTTCTCATACACTTCTATCCATTTTTCCACGGTTATCTTACTGCACAATTCACCAATTAATTGATAGGGAATATTTTCAGGTTTTTTAAAGCGCATACAGCTTTTACCCATATCCAGTTTTCCCACGCCGGTTTTTGCATATTCATCTGTAAACCATTTAAGCAGTTTAGGGTCGGCATAAATACCCATGTGATAAAAGTTAATGCTGTTTTTTTGAGAAGCCATACCTGCAAAGGGTAATGGATCTTTAGGGTTACAATGATATCCGGCCGGATAGATGGAATGTGGGACACAATAACCCATCATACCATAACCCATAACTTCTTTAAATCCTTTGGGCAAATTTTTTGAAATTACTTTACGCAGTTTGTTCATTGCTTCCTGCCTTTCGGGCGGAACTTCTGATAAGTACTGTTCAACCGTTGTTGCTTTTGATTGCATGTATAAAAATTTAAAAAATTAAAATACGGAAAAATTCAGGCCATGGCCCCATTTCTTCTTTATACTGTTTTGCCATAACCCGGGTTATTTGAGCCAGCATAAAAAAGGCTCTGCAAAATTTGCAGCGGCCCTTTCGTTCGTATTCACCTTTAAAGCTATTTTCCGCCACCTTGCCTCTGTGGTCTCATAGATGGTTCTATTTCATCTTTCCATTGTTTCATTTGTGCTTCTGTAAAGATCAATTTCAATTTCGCATCCCTAGCATCTGCAATTTCTTTACGCTTTGCCATCATGGCCTCACGGTCGCCGCCATTTGCCCTTATCTCTTCCATTGCTTTCTGCTGATCATTAATAAAATCAGTAATTATGGCATCTGATTTTGTTTTTGTAGCAGCATCTAAATTAAGTGGCGCCATCTTTTCAATTGTAAATTTTATTCTCTCTTCGGGCGACATACGCTGTCCGCCACCACCCTGGGCATTTACAGAAACAGCAACCATTACTGCAAAAGCCATCAATACAAATTGTTTTTTCATGTTTATTTTTTTAGTGTTTAGATGCTATATAATTTGACGGTTTTTTTAAAGAAACCCGTCGTTATTTTTTTTCAGCTCCTGCTTTTCTCCGCTCAGGCCCTCTTTTATTCAATACTTTAACAAACAGGGAGTCAAATTTAGGCAACTGGCCCGGGGTGCAAAGCGCCCTTACCTGTTTTAAGTGATTAAACATCTGCAGCTCCAGCGCTTTTTGAGAAGCAGCCGATTGATCAGCAATATTATTCATAACTGAATCACTGAAATTAGCTGCAGTTAATTCCTTAAACTGTTTATCTTTTGAGTTCCGGTTAGTTTCAAACATCGTTCTCATGTATTTACTATGCCCCGTACTCATACTGTCGTATTGTTGCATCTGGGCTTCATTAAACCCGATCTCTTTCTTTAAAAAATTACCGATCACTGTTTTCCTGTCCATGCGTTTATCATGTTTTCTGTTATCTTTCTTCAGTAAGAAAAAAGAAACCAGGGCAATATTGGCTATCAATAAAATGCCGATGATAGTAACGAGAAATTTGCTATTATTTTGTTGAGGTATCATTATGGTTGTGTATTTTCAATATCATAAATAGTAGCCACTGTAGAAGAAAATTCATCTGTTGAATTCACGGCTACCTGGTCAGCTGCATTACTTGTATTTAAGTGACCTGTTTTCATCATCACCATTATATTGATGAATATAATTAAACAGAGCCCTGTAAAAGCTACAGCCGGCCTTGTGATGAACCATCCTGCCTTTTCCCATATAGATGCCGTTCCATTGTTCATCCTTGCATTGATACGGGTAAGCAGGAAAGGCTTTGGTTCTGCCCGCTGTATATCATCAACGCTGTTCAGTGCGTCTTCGATCAGTTTATTGATATGGTCAGTATTATTCATAACCTTTTATTTTGGGGGAAGATGATCTCCATATATCTTTTGTAATTCTTTTTTTAAATTCATTTTAGCCCTGCTCATTAATGCTTCCACTGCATATACAGTCGTGTTCATGATCTCTGCAACCTGGTCATTACGCTGTCCTTCAAGTTTATGAAGGGTGAAAGCTATCCGTTGTTTTTCGGGCAGCAATTTTAAAGCTTCAAACAATTGCCGGGCTTTTTCCTTGTTCTCCAGTTTCACCCCAGGGTGATCAAACTCTGTCTGCCCCGGTTCCGGTCGGGTATCAGTGCTAAATAGATCCTGTACAAAACCAAAACGTTTTTTTCGCTTCTTTTTCTTTTCATGGTCAAGTGCTTTACTTAATGTAATACGGTATAGCCATGTAGAGAATTTTGAATCGCCTTTAAAAGAACTTATCGATTTATACACTTGTATAAAAACCTCCTGTGTTATATCATCTGCATCATCTGTATGTTGAACTATCCCCAACACTGTATTGTACACCATGTTCTGCCATTTGTCAACCAGCTTCGTAAAAGCCTTTTCATCTCCCTGCTGCAGTTGTTCAATTAATTCCGGTTGGTTCAAAACGTTACAATTATTTATCTGCCTAAATTAATTAAAACGGACGATATCCTCCACCCGGACCACCTCTTTCGTTGTTGTTATTTGTATTTGTTGCTTTTGCTGTACCAAAGTTTTTCAGGTTGTAAGTAAAGGTCAGCATAAAGTACTGTTGCAATACCTGGTTTTGAACATCCTGCACATAGGTTTCACCAACCGTGCGTTGAATACTCTGGTTCTGCTTTAACAAGTCAAACACGGTAAGCTTTAATTCGCCTGCCTGCTTTTTCAGAAATTTTTTACCTATACCTGCATTCCATAACCAGTAATTCTGGTTAAAGCCATCAGTAAAGCCGCTGTAGGTTTCATAACCCACACTATTTTGTACAAACCAGCCTTTTTTATTCAACAGGTTCATTTGTGCTCCGGCCGATTGCGTGATGTATTTGTTGTTTAACTGAGGTTGAATAGAATTTTTTACATCGCTTATATTAGCAGCATAATTCAGGTTAAAATCTACAAACTCGCTGATATTGCTGGCCAGTACAACACCTGCATTATACGTGTAAGACTTCGATTTATTTTTTACATTGTTGATAAGCCCCGGCGTATTGCTATAGCTTAATCCGCCATTAATACTCAAATTAGATTTCATAAACTTTAATGGTATGGCGTAAGTAAGGAAAGAACGCATGCTCCACTGGCCATTTAAATTCACCGGCTTTGACAATTGAGAACCTTTGTATAAAATAACAGAGCCATTTAATACACTATCGCTGCTGGCGGTATAGGTCGCATTGGTTATATAGTTATTATTCTGTGTTAAGAAAACATTGGCAAAAAAGCTTTTGCTTTTACCTGTATTGGTGAAAGTATACCTTGCACTCAAGGTATTTCCAACCTGCTGCTTTAAGTCGGTATTTCCTGTAGAAATAAATAACGGGTTTGTATTATTGTACACATCCTGCAGTTGCGATACCGAAGGAGTATTGGTACTGGCACGATAAAATAAACGAATGCTGTTTCTTGCATTAATCTTTTTGCGCCACATTAAATTAGGCAGCACGTTATTAAAATTCTTACGCACATTGGCAGCAAAAGGATAGGTCTGATCGCTGTTCAATTCGGAATATTGATAGTTAACGCCTACCATAAACATATTGTCTCTGTCGCCAATGCGGTAGCTGGCACCCACGCTTTGTTTTGTAATTATATTATCAAATATATTCGACAGGTTGTTATCAAATACTGAGTATTTACCACCGTTGTAATCGTATTGATAAACCTCCTGATCTGATTTACTTTTTGCATAAGAAGGTGAATAATTAAACTGCAACTGGCCTTTTTTACCAACAGATTCCGTATAGGAAATATTGCCCGAAAACTGGTAGCCGTTTGATACCTGGTCGGTAAACTGCTGCAATGAATCATTGGTGTTACGTGTGCTATCGTAATAAATATTCTGATTCAATACATAAGTGTCACCGGCTTTGCGATTCAATGTTGTATTAAAGTTTACAGAAATAGTTCGGCCCTTTTTTGCAAAAGAGTGGCGAAACAAAATGTTGTTGTTGAAATTATATCCCGAACTTTTAGTGTTTGTATTGTTGATTGACTGGCTGATGAGACTGACAGGATCGAATGAATTTACCCCGCTGATATCACTTAGCACTTTAGTTGTTTGATAACTCAGGCTGGGCACAATCATTAAACTGTTCTTATCATCAATCTTATAATTCAACCTGAAATTAAAACGATGGTTGTCATTTTTTGCGTTTGATAATGCATTTTCACTGTAAAACTGGTTCTTTCCTGAAGTTTGAAAGTTTTGTGTGTTGGATGTTTGATCGTTATTTGTATTGCTGTTATTAAAAAAATAACTTCCGCTTACATCTACTTTCTTACTCCACATACCGGAATAGTTAATCCCAAACGAGTTTGTTCTGCTTATGCCGCTTTGTGCTCCAATATTAAATCCATTATTGCTACCGCCAAAACCACCGGCTCCTCCGCCTCTGCTGCCACCCCGGCCACCGCCTCTTCCACCGCCGCTGCTTATACCCAGCAGGTCTTCCGATGCAAAGTTTTGTTGATTAACATTATTAGCCATCCCAACAAAAGTTAACCGCAGATTATTTTTGAACACACTTACATTACCACCGGCGTTGTAAGTTCCTTCGGTTCCGGCTCCTGCATAAATTCTTCCAAACTGGCCATTACGCATACCGGCCTTGGTAACAATATTTATGGACTTTGTACTGTTACCGTCGTCAAATCCTGTTAATTGCGCCTGATCGCTCAGCCTGTCAAACACCTGTATCTTATCAATTACCGAAGCTGGTAAATTCTTCAATGCGGCTGTCGCATCATCGCCAAAAAAATCACGACCATCAACAGTAACTTTTTTTACCTGCTCACCTGCTGCAGTTACGTTGCCGTTTTTATCAACTATCACACCCGGTAATTTTTTAATCATATCCTCAGCAGTAGCATCCGGGTTAACTTTTAATTCGCTGGCATTAAATTCCAGGGTATCGCCTTTTTGCACAACTGCAGGTTTTTTAGCTACTACCATTACCTCAGTCATATTTTTCGCCATTTTGGTAAGGGTAAACTGCAGCGCCGTTTTATTGCTTGCCTGTAAATTTATTGTTTGCACAATGATATCATAACCCATTGCACTGGTTGCCAAACGGTACTTATCTACTTTTAGCCCGGTAAAAATAAAGTCGCCCTTGCTGTCGGTTAAAACGGTAATAGGGTTCAGCGAATCCGACTTGGCTCTTAACTCAACGGTAGCACCCTCAATAGGCCCTTTGTTATCTTTATCCGATAATTTACCTTTTAAAGTAATATTCTGGGCATTAGCAATTACTGCTGTCAGGCTAAAAACAAGTACTAATAAAACTGATCCTAATCTCATAAAATTTCTTTTGTATGCCGTATTAGACGATGGATCAAAGAAAAACTGTCGCTTTAAGCAGCTTTTTTTTTCAAAAACAGTCTTCTCAATGAGGTGTGGCATATTTATGGTATAAACGGCAATGCAGGTATTGTTAACGGCAGCGCAGCAACAAATAGATAAATTGCCATTTTAGAATTAACTTGCAGCCCTAAAAATTAAACAACGATTATGGAATACAGCAAATTGGTATCAGTAACCGGCCTGCCGGGATTATTTGAATTGTTATCTTCAAAAGCCGATGGCGGTGTAGTGAAATCGCTGGAAGATAAAAGCACAAAATTTGTAAGTACAAGGGTTCATAATTTTTCTCATCTGGAAAGCATTGAGGTTTTTACAACAAAAGACAATGTGAACTTGGTAGATGTTTTTACAGCCATGGCGGCCAGTAAAGAAAAAATGCCTGCGGATAACGATGCTGCGGCAGTAAAAAAATATTTTGAAAAAGTTTACCCCGATATGGATTTTAGCAGGGTATATGCCAGCGACATGAAAAAGATGGTAAAGTGGTTTGGTGTTTTGCAGGCCAATGATGTTGAGATCAAATTATCTGAATTACCGGAAACCGATACGCATGAGCCAGTAAAAGCAAAACCATCTTCTGCAAAAACAAGTGCAGTAAACAATGCTCCTGCAAGGAAAATAAACACGCCGAGAAAGATGGCTTAATAAACATTTCTGTCATTTCGACGATAGGAGAAATCTATTTTACTTTTAACCAATTGTAAAGTTTGAATATTTCCAAAACCTTTTATTCAGTTTATATATTAACCAATTTCAATAAAACAGTTTTGTATATTGGAATGACGAATGATTTAGCGCAAAGGTTAATTGACATTACCTGGAAAAAGACAACTCTCTTTCAAATGCTTTTACTTCAAATTATAATGTTATCTATTTAGTTTATTATGAAGATTATGATTATGTGAATGATTCGATTGCCAGGGAAAAGGAAATTAAAAAATGGCGGAGAGAGAAAAAAGATAAGCTTATTGATACGATGAATCCTCAAAGAGAATTTTTAAATAAAGAATTACTTGGGGAATGGCCACCGAAAGAAATCTACCATAGAAAAAATAATTAACAAAGAATAACAACCAGATTTCTCTCCCGAAAAAATCGGGATCGAAATGACAACCACTTTTTTCCTGTCATGTCGAAGAATGAGACATCTAAAACAAAGAATTCAATAACAGATTTCTCCTATCGTCGAAATGACAGGAGGATCACCACTCACGACTATGTATACAGCCGATATAAAAAAACTTTCCCGCAATTTTGTTCCTGCAGCTTTTACAGTTACCAACTGGGAAAGCCTTGAGCCCTTTTTTAAAGATCTGCTGGAAAGGAATATAGATAAAAAAGAAGACTTTGAGCAATGGCTGAAAGACCAGAGTGAACTGGAAGCTTTGGTAAGCGAAGATGCCTGCTGGAGACAGATCAAAATGACCTGCGACACTGAGAATAAACCTTTGGAAGAAGCATTCACTTATTTCTGCATGGAGATACAGCCTCAGATTCAACCTTATGCAGATGCATTGAATAAAAAACTAGTTAATCACCCATTGGCTAAAGACCTGGATGCAGATAAATATTTTACTTACCTGCGGAGTATGCGTAAAAGCATTGAGCTATTCAGAGAAGAAAACATTCCGCTACAGGCCGAGCTCTCGGTAATGCAGCAGCAATATGGCGTTATTTCAGGTAAAATGACGGTTACTGTTAATGATGAAGAATACACATTACAACAGGCTGCTAAATTTTTAGAAAATCCCGACAGGAAAATAAGGGAAGAGGTTTACCGCAAAATAAATGAGCGGAGATTGGTTGATAAGGAAGCGATGAATTCTTTATTTGACAAGCTAATTGAAAAACGTAACCAGGAAGCGATAAATGCCGGCTTTGCTAACTACCGTGATTATCGTTTTAAAGAACTGGGTCGTTTTGATTATACCAAAGAAGATTGTTATCAGTTTCATGAAGCTGTGAAGCAACATGTGCTGCCGCTGGTAAATATTATTTATCAAAAGAAAAAAGAAAAACTGGGTCTGGATACTTTACGCCCCTGGGATATTGATGCAGAACCGGCTGGCATAAAACCATTGCTACCTTTTAAGACCAGCAATGAGTTAATTGAAAAATCTATTGCCTGCTTTAGCAAACTGCGGCCATTCTTTGGCGATTGCCTTAAAAAAATGCAGGAGCTCAATCACCTTGACCTGGAAAGTCGCAAAGGCAAAGCGCCGGGCGGATATAACTGCCCGCTTGCAGAAAGCGGAGCCCCTTTTATCTTTATGAATGCTGCCGGGCAAATGCAGGATGTAACAACCATGCTACATGAAGGTGGGCATGCTGTTCATTCTTTTCTGGCGCATCCTTTGGAACTGAGTGGCTTTAAAGAATATCCTATGGAAATTGCCGAAGTGGCCAGCATGGCCATGGAGCTGATGAGTATGGATGAATGGGAAACATTTTTTACAGATGCATCAGATTTAAAAAGAGCAAAAGAACATCAACTGGAAAGGGTGATCACCATCTTCCCGTGGATCGCCATCATTGATAAATTTCAACACTGGATTTATGAGCATCCTGCACATACTCATGAAGAACGAAATGCGATATGGAATGAGATACTGAAAGAGTTCCAGGATGATGTAATTGATTACAGCGGACTGGAAACATACCGCAGCAACAACTGGCAGCGCCAGTTGCATTTATTTGAAGTGCCTTTTTATTACATTGAATACGGTATTGCACAACTGGGTGCTATTGGTATGTGGATGCAGTTTAAAATCAATAAGCAATTGGCAATGGACAATTATTGCAAAGCCCTTGCTTTAGGCGGAACAAAGACCTTACCGCAATTATTTGAAGTGGCAGGATTAAAATTTGATTTTAGTCCCGAGAGGATAAAGCTGTTGATGGAATTTGTGAAAGGGGAAATGAATAATTGATCACTTACATGTATCACATGTCCCGCTGATAACCAGGTCGGTTTGCCTTTGCTTAAATCCTTTAGGCAGTTTTACTTCCGGTATGGATACATGATCCAGGCAAATTGTTTTATCACAAACATCGCAGATAAAATGAACATGATTATCGTGATGATGGCCTGCTTCGCAATTATCTTTACACAAAGCGTATAAAATAGAATTATCGGAAGTGGGGATATTATGAATGATCCCTTTCTCTACAAAGGTCTGCAGTGTTCTGTAAACAGTTACACGATCAAAACTGGCATCGGTGCTTTTTTCAATATCAGCATGCGCCAATGCACCCGGACTGCTTAAAAATAATTCCAGTATCTTTTTTCGTCCTTCTGTTATACTAAGCTGGTTTCTTTTTAGTATGTCGAGTAAAGTTTCCATTTCTGTTGTTTAAATATTGTTTGTGAGTCGTGAGTCGTGAATATGGAGTCTGCTAAAAAGTGGATGGCTGCATTACCTCACGACTCACGTCTCACCACTCACCACTGCTCAATTAGGATCACTGCTAAAGCCATTCATAAAACGCTTTGTTGTTACTTTTTCTTTCAGCAATCCTTTTATATCGGTAATTAATTTATCAACTTCTTCATTACTTAACCCATCATACACCATTCCTCTTACCCGGCGTTGTTTATCTACCAATGCAAAGAACTGGGTATGAATGAACTGGTCTTTTAATAACTGCGTTGTATCCGGCTTGCCATTATCAATTCCATAACTCTGCCTTGCCATCCTGTACAGTGTGGCTTTATCGCCGGTAACGAAGTTCCAGTTTAAGTTTAGGGGTTTAGTGTTTAGAGGTTTAGCTGTTGTATTATCTTCAATTTTATAAGAACCATCAGCATTTCTCAGCAGTTTCCCATTTATCATCTTTGCCTCGTAAGCTTTTAATAAAGGAATAGAATCGGTTTCGGGCATACAGGTATGAGAAAGGATCATAAAGTCTGGCTCGTCTTTAAAAGCGTCAAAAACTCTTCGCATATTTGCATTCATTATAGGGCAGATACCTTTGCAGGTAGTAAAAAAATATTCAGCCACATATACTTTGCCTTCCACTTCCCTGTCAGTTATTCTTTTTCCATCCTGGTTAACAAATGAAAAATCTTCCACGTTATCATTCCGCACCATCAGATTGGATTTGGAAAAATCGTAATCTTTAAACAGCAACAGGTAAAAAACACCCAGTAACACAACAAAAAATCCAACATATATCCAGACCCGCTTACTCATGAGCAATTTATTTTTCTGCAATTTACAACCCTTTACGGTTTTAGATTTACGATTGCCGATTTTAGATTTAATGAGAGGGGTAACATTTGCAACATTAGTGCATATATCTTACCTTCGCACCCAAGACAATAATGAATATTAAAATAAACTGGGATGCCTTTGGAATTGCAACATCAATAGCCTGCGCTATTCATTGTGCATTATTGCCAGTCATTGTTTCAAGCTTACCGCTATTTGGAATCAATATCGTTCATAACCTGGTTTTTGAATGGGGCATGATAGCCCTGGCTTTTGTAGTTGGCGCTTATTCCCTTTATCATGGTTATATAAAACATCACCGTTCTCTTGTGCCTGCTTTAATTTTCAGTTTCGGCTTTGTCTTCCTTATTTTAAAGCAGTTCTTTGTACAGCATGATGTCATGCTTTTACTGGTTGCAGTTGCTTTTATTATCACTGCTCATTTTTATAATTACAAGCTTTGCCACCGCAGCAAATGCTCATCCCCACATCATAAGCACTAATGGTTAATCCGTTAATTAATTAATCCGTTAATTGGTGTTGGGGCATTATATTTATAGTTCAAACAAAGATCATGAAGAAAACCCTTTTGTTTTTTATTACATTGCTGGTTTTTACTGCCTCATTTGCCCAAACTAAACCTGCCCATACGGCAGGCGGGGATGAGTTAATGATCCGTTCTCTGCTTGAACAACAGCGTCAGGACTGGAATACTGGTAACATAGAAAAGTTTATGAACACTTACTGGCAAAATGATTCCCTCATGTTCATTGGTAAAAGCGGTGTTACTTATGGCTGGCAGAATACTTTGAATAATTATAAAATGGGTTACCCTGATACTGCTGCCATGGGTAAATTAAAGTTTGATATACTGGAAGTGAAAAGATTATCGGTGATGTATTTTTTTGTAGTGGGAAAATGGCATTTAACCCGGAGTATTGGTGATGTTGGGGGTCACTTTACATTACTGTTTAAGAAAGTAAAGAACAAATGGGTTATTGTAGCAGATCACAGCAGCTGATCATAATTTCCATTTACGTTTCAGGTGTATGAGCAGTGCAATTAAACTGATCAGCAGAAAAGCATAATACAAATAATTTTTCCAATCGGGTTTATCCGCAAAAAAAGCATAGCCTTTATAAATACCAATAAACACATTTACCATCATCCATACTAAAACTATGGAAACCGTTTGCATGATCCTTATTAAAAAAAGCCTTGTTTCATCTTCCATGCTCATGACTACAATTTAATTCGGTTAACTGGTAACAATAAAGTTACTGGTATTGCTGTATCATTTCAACAGCATTTTTCTGAATGTTGCACTGTCTCCATTAAACACATTAAAGTCTACAAAAGCATCAATCCCATTTACCCTGCCTTTTTCATTGTGTTGCCAGATGATCCAGCTGCGTTCTATCCTTGGCTTGTCTTTTACATAATAATGCGCAACCCATAAAGGATAATCATCAAATTTTCCATCCAGGAAATTTTTATAAAAGTCTATATTGGTATAGATGATCGGTTTTACTTTATAATGCTTTTCAATCATCAGCAGCCAGTCCTTTGCTCTTTGCTGAATATCTGCTACCGATGCCCCATTGGTTGATTCTATATCCAATACCGGCGGCAGGTCTCCCTTTACAAGCTTTACTGTTTCAATAAAATTTTCTGCCTGTGCCTTACCACTTTTACTGCTTATAAAAAAATGATAAGCGCCACAGGGTACCATCGCTTTTTTGGCATTGAACCAGTTTTTTCGAAACCCTTTATCTACCCTGCCCAATCCTTCTGTAGCTTTTATAAAAGCAAACCCGATCTTAACTTCCT
Organism: Chitinophagales bacterium; assembly: GCA_038257425.1. Lineage (GTDB taxonomy): Bacteria > Bacteroidota > Bacteroidia > Chitinophagales > Chitinophagaceae > Ferruginibacter. The sequence goes on along the minus strand of JBBSJI010000009.1, from coordinate 6,312 downwards.
GGTCCTGCATGGCACCTACCGAATTCCAGTCAATATTATGTTGGTAGCGACTAACATCAATCCCATGTATCTGGTAATTGACCGGCAGGTCAATACCAAAGGCGGCATACCTGATAAATTTTGGGCGGTTAATGTATTCGTTGATATAATAAACAACCGAAGCAATTACTGCAAGCAATACCAGTGGTATAAAGATCGACTTGAAAATGATTTTTTTTCTTTTTGCCAAGCTTTGGGCGCCGCAATTTTAAAATGCTGGTAGTTACAAATTAATATTAAATGCTTTTATGAACCTGATAAAGTTTTCATAAATGATTTTACCGGATTAGCTTTTGCACAAACTTAAAATCTTTACCTGCATCAATACGTAAAAAATAAGTGCCGGCAGGTAAATAAGCCGAAGGTACTTCTACATACTCCGAACCGTTTACAAGTGGAAAGCCTCTTTGATAAATCAACTGGCCGGCCGAATTATATAAATTGATGGCGGCAGTGGCTGAAGTCATATTACGCATATAGATATAAAACCTGTCCTTAATCGGATTAGGAAAAACCTGTATAGTATTCTGACCAACACCTGCATCGGGCACTTTTGACGAAACATTATTTTTTGTAACCAGCCAGTATTCAGGATCTATCAAAACTGTATCGGCTATAAACCCTATATTCCTGAAAAACGTCTCGCCATTGGTTTTGTTATCCACTACAACAGTTTTTTCCTGCGTAGCATTTTTGAATTTAAGCGCCACGGGCAATTCAAAAAAATCAACAGATGCATGAGAAGTGGTCTGGTTCATTTTTATGTTTACATAGTCGTTACCTATCTGGGTCCATTGCACATTGTAAGAGGGGTATCCCTGTCCCTTAAACCAGTCTTTAAAAAATTCGGTAAGGTTCTGTCCGCTAACCTGCTCAAGGTTTCTTTTAAGGTCATCCGTTTTTGCAAATCCATAGGCCAGTTTAGGATCTTTCAGGTATTGCTTTATTGCATTAAAAAAAACAGCATCCCCCAGTTTCCAGCGCAACATATAAATAAGATAACTTCCTTTATTGTAACTAAGCCTGCCTGAAAATATCCGGCCCACATTGGTTGTATCATCTACCCAAACAGAACCGCCGGGTGCCGAAGTAATATTATTGATAACTGATTTTCTTGAATTGATGGTATTAGCAGGATATTTATTTTCCATATAAAAAGCAGCAAGATGCGTTGCAAAACCTTCATTCAGCCAGATGTCTTCCCAGCTGCCGCAGGTGATCTTATCGCCAAACCACTGATGAGCCAGTTCATGTGCCACCAGGCTTTCATTTAGCGAGACCATGAAAGATGCGGTCTGGTGCTCCATACCTCCGCCCCAGCTGAATTGAACATGGCCATACTTCTCTTTTATGAAAGGGTAATCTCCAAAATTGTTATGAAACAATTGCAAGGCATCCAGCACATTTTGTGTGCCGCTTTGAAATGATGCCAGGTTTTCGGGATAACAATAGGTTTGCATGGGCAGGTTTGTTGTACCCAGCATAACACTATTATTGAAAACCGAATAATTGGTAACTGCAAAGCAAACCAGGTACGATGCGATAGGATACCGGTGTTTCCAGTAAGTAAGTTTTTTTGTACCTGCTTCGATCAGTGTTTCACTTTGTAATAAACCATTTGATGCCGCTTTGTACTGGGCGGGAGCAGTTATTAATACATCAATAGAATCTGCCTTATCATCAAGCCCGTTCTTACATGGCCACCAGTCACGGCTACCATAAGGCTCACTCAGGCTCCACATTACCGGTACTCCGGCATGCGTGGTGCTTACAAAAGAACCAAAGCCATTATTAGGCGGAACGCCTTTGTAAAAAATAGAAACAGAATCCAGCACGCCTGTATTAATAGTTGCCGGAAAATCAATTGAGAGTGTATTACTGCTGTGCTGCTTTACAAGTGTTGTATTTCTTTGTTTAACGCTGTCAACACTTAATGCGTTCATAAGGTCTATCAGGATATTATTAGTGGCAGTAGTAACAATAAAATAAACCGTCACTTTCCCGGTGATATACCTTACTGCCGGGTTTACTTCCCATTCGCCACGATAGTACTTAACATCATAATTGTTACTGGCAGATGTTATGGATTCAATAGTGTTATTTGCTCCATTTATTCTTTCATGAGCCCTTTGTTCTGACAAAGCAATAAGGTTAATCTCTTTACACTGATCTGCAGGTAGTTGTGCAGCAACCCTGAAGCTGCAGAATATAAAAAAAATAAGAAGAATACGCATATATGATTATTTAATTACTATTAAGGTAAGTGATATTATAGTTTAAAGTTCTTAAAGTTTTGTGAAAGGGCAATAATGGATTTAGGATAGCGTTATAAATTCTGCCCGTACTTTAGTTCTGTACCCCCCAATGAAAATGTAATTAAATATGATTAAACAAAATTATTGGCATTTTAAGGTATCCAGATCAGTTTGGATACTTTTTTTTTCTTTATTGCTCTGCAATATAAGTTTTGCAAATTCCGCTGCTGACACATCAAAGAAAAGGATGCTGGCTGCTGCTACGAAAAAAGATAAAACAGCTTATATAACATTGGAACCCAATGTTGTTTTTCCCGAAGTTTTTTCAGGCAGTGAAGAAGAAGCCATGGATTATATAGAAAAATTCGCAGTTAACAGGAGGGCATACCTCATTCGTACTTATAACCGCAGTAAAAAATATTTTCCTAAAGTAACAACAGTTTTAAACAGGTATAATTTGCCGCATGAATTAAAGGTGTTGCTTGCCCTGGAAAGCGCTTTCAATGCGAATGCAGTTTCAAAGGCCGGCGCAGTGGGCTACTGGCAAATTATGGATGAAGTGGCCAGGGAATATGGATTGAAATATGTGCCTAATCAACATACTGCAAAAAATAAGGCTGCAAAAAAAGTTACTGCAAAGAATGCCAAAAAAGCGGCCCCTGCCAGGGATGACCGCAAAAATTTCAATAAATCAACCTATGCTGCGGCCCGCTATTTAAAAGACCGAAGCCGTAATTTAGATAACGACCTGTTGCTAATGGTAGCAAGCTACAATTGTGGCGTAGGCAATGTTTGGCAAGCCATGAAAAAAACTGGAAAAGCAAACCCTGATTTTTGGGATATTAAAAAATACCTGCCTGCAGAAACAAGGGCCTATGTGATGAACTTTATTGCGCTGAACGTGGTTTTTCATAATTATGATAAGTTTACAAAAAACAATCTGCTGTTTTCTCCTACAAAAATAAAACTGGAAGAATTTGATGGTAATAAGAGTGATGAATTATCATCAACTGAAACTCAAAATTAATTTCCTGCAATTAATGCAACACTCAGGTATTTTTAACGAAGTTAAACAGGGCGCATAACTTCCAATCGGCTTACCTTTGCCTATGCCCCATTTCAATTGGAACGATAGCAGAAATTTATTAAGCAAGCTTACGCTGAGGCGGTTCATAAACGGCTCAAAAGTGCTTTCAAGTTTTTATATCAGCCGTTTACTCAATAAACCCATTCAATGGGGCTACCCGGTTTCTGTTTCTTTTGAACCTACTACCAGTTGCAACCTGCGTTGCCCGGAGTGCCCCAGTGGCCTGAGGCAGTTCTCCCGCCCAACAGGTATGTTACAAAATAATTTTTTCAGGGCAACCATTGATGATATTCACAAAGAGTTATTATACCTCATTTTTTATTTCCAGGGTGAGCCTTACCTGAATCCTGATTTTTTGGAGATGGTAAAATATGCCAGTGATAAAAAGATATATACCGCCACTTCAACCAATGCCCATTACTTAACCGATGAAGTTGCAAAAAAAACGGTGGAGAGTGGCCTGGACCGGTTGATCATTTCCATTGATGGCACTACACAGGATGTTTACCGGCAATATCGTGTTGGTGGCAACCTGGATAAAGTACTGGAAGGCGCAAAAAATATCATGAAGTGGAAAAAGGAATTAAAAAGTAAAACACCTTTTGTATTCTTCCAGTTTTTAGTAGTTAAACCAAACGAACACCAGGTTGAGGATATTAAACAACTTGCAAAAGAAGTTGGTGTTGATGAAGTGCGTTTTAAAACTGCACAGATTTATAATTATGAAACCGATCCAAACAATCTTATACCTTCAATTGATAAATACAGCCGCTATAAAAAAAATGCAGATGGAACTTACAGTGCTAAAAATAAATTAGCCAATCGCTGCTGGAAATTGCAGCATGCCAATGTTATTACCTGGGACGGCCTGGTGGTGCCATGCTGTTTTGATAAGGACGCGACACATCAGCTGGGAAATTTAAAAACCCAGTCGTTTAAAGAAATCTGGCACAATAATAACTATAAGCAGTTTAGAAACGATTTAATGAAAAGCAGAAAAAATATTGATATTTGTGCCAATTGCAGCGAGGGGGTTTCTGTATGGAAAGACTAGCTATTTTTTACAATTTTTTAAATACAGGTTATGAGTGAAATTAATTTTAATGAACGCCTCCGGCAGATCCTTATCCTGGCCCTGATCCTGACGATCGCTATCCTATTGATCACTCAAATGACTATTTTTATACCCGGCCTCCTCGGGGGCCTCACTTTATATATTTTAAGCCGGACATTATATTTTCAACTCATCTTTAAAAGAAAATGGAAGAAAGGGTGGACGGCTCTTTTATTTATCCTGGCCTACCTCCTTATAATTGCATTACCTGTTTATTTCAGCATAACCCTGGCCTCTCCTAAAATACGTTCCATTGCCGAAAACCAGGATAAAATAATAGAAAGCATTCAATCCATATCCCAAAAAGTTAAGGAGAAAACAGGTATTTCTATTTTCTCGGCCGAAACTGCAAAAACTATAGCAGCAAAAGTTTCTGCTTTCATTCCACGTATCTTAAACAGTACAATGGTTTTGCTTACAAATCTCATTATGATGTTCTTTCTTTTATATTATTTATTGGTACATGGAAGCAGTACAGAAAGATATTTGGGCAAGGTTATTCCATTAAAGCATGAAAATGTCAATTTACTTGCAGGTGAAACAAAAATGATGATTAAGGCAAATGCTTTGGGCATACCCATTATATGCATTATTCAGGGCGCATTTGCAGCTTTGGGTTATTGGATATTTGGGCTTGAGGATTGGGGGCTTTGGGGTTTTGTAACAGGTGTATTTGCTTTTTTCCCCTTGGTAGGTACCATGATCGTTTGGGTACCTCTGGTTGGCTATTTGTTTATACAGGGAAATAACTGGCCTGCCCTGGGCCTTACTATTTACAGCATTATAGTTACCGGTAATGTAGATTACCTGGCCCGTTTAAAACTGATGAAATATATGGGAGATGTTCATCCCATAATTACCGTATTGGGTGTGATCGTAGGCCTAAACCTTTTTGGATTTATTGGTCTCATTTTCGGGCCTTTACTTGTGAGTTATTTCATCATCATGGTAAGAATTTATATTAATGAATTTGATAAAAATCCTGAAGTGACCAATTTAATAGCAGAAACTCAAAAACCGGAACCTGATAATGGAACCTAATAATAATACATGAGCTTAGAAAAAGATATTAGCCAGCCTTCATTTCGTAACGATTTTCAAAAGGCCATCATCAATATTATTTATACCTACAACTGGATGAATGAAAAGATGAAAAAGGTTTTTGATAAGGAAGGTATCACCGGCCAGCAATATAATATCCTTCGCATATTAAGAGGCGCAGGCAAGCCTATTTCCACCTTGCAGATCCGTGAACGTATGCTGGATAAGATGAGCGATACCAGCCGCATTGTGGACCGGCTTGTTTTAAAAGGCCTTGCACAAAAAACCATTTGTAAAAATGATAAGCGCCTGGTTGATGTAAGCATCAGTATAAAAGGGAAAAAACTACTGGAAAAAATTGACCAGTTTGAAAAAGAAATGGATGCCATCTTAGGTAATCTTTCGCAGGCAGAAGCAAAAACCTTAAACAAATTATTAGATAAGATCCGGGAAATACCGGGCTAAATTTTTTTCATGAAATCATTTTTCTCCTTTCTGTTTTATTTTGCCTTTTTTATTTTACCCCTTACTTCTTTTTCACAAACCAAACCCGAATTCAGGGGGGTATGGGTTGCTACGGTAGATAATATAGACTGGCCATCCCGGGGAAATTTTAATGCCGATTCACAAAAGGTTGAGTTCATTAAATTACTCAACATGCACCAGCGCAATGGCATCAATGCACTTATTGTGCAGGTTCGCCCGGTAACTGATGCCTTTTATCCATCGCAGTACGAACCCTGGAGTGAATTTCTTACGGGTATCCAGGGCAGGCC